>NZ_JAAHHU010000060.1:0-38163 GCF_010672095.1 Moorena sp. SIO3I6
TTTGGCAAAAGGCTTTTCCTATACAAACTGAGCGAGAACGTGGGACGTCAAGTTTTTTGATCACACTAATCATATCAAGTTACTTTTGTCAAGTTTTTTGTAAAGAAATATGTTTATAAAGCATAGCTTAATAAGGGGGACTTTTCAGATAGATTTCCAGGCTCCCCCCTTAGCTAAGGGGGGCTGGGGGGGATCAATCTAGTAAATGCGATAGAAAGTTCGATACTCTGAAATATACCCTACTCTAACACATAATTATTCTATCAAATTAAATGCTATCCCAGAATTAAACTCTAACTCAAATACTATACCATAATTACCGTATTAATTTAAAAAACTATGATGTTGACTAAGTAATAAATGATGCTTAAACAGCTTATTATAAGTTTAAAACTAATAAATTCATCGAATATGACGCTACGCGATTGGCCGTAGGCCACGCTAAAAGCGATCGCTTTTTTTTAAATAACCCTAAAAAAACTTTTACCGCTAATTTAAAATATCTAAAAATAGTTGACAAAATAAAAAATATTTATCTATAATAAAAATGTCCCCAAAAACAACACAAAAAACCTTATGGACATCGAAAACTTTCTCCCAACTTTTGAGTATAATCCCAACAATCCTAATCTCCCTGAATTATCTGGCCAAGCCCAGCCAGGACGGGAGCAAATCAAACATATATTGATCGGTTCGCCCAAAACCGTGCGGGTCACAATCTATAATCTTTATAGCCGTGGCTACGCACAAGTTCATGAGTGGAGCACTCCTCAACCTATGGGAAATTCTGGTGAGGTTATCAGTATTTTGATTCGACATCTGTTGGTAGATTAAGATAGCAACTTGCCAGGGATTCCAATCCCTGGCGACAGGTCAAAACTCAGGAGAAAGTACGAAGTCTGAAACCTAAGTTGGTATGTTGTTGATTTGGTGAACACATAGTCAAAAACCCTAGGGCTCTTGACTATTAAAAGAAATAATTCGGTCAAGCATTGGAATTAACCAGGACTTGACCGAATTTTTTTTTGTTGAGGGAACAGGGAACAGGGAACAGGGAATCGGGAATCGGGAATCGGGAATCGGGAATCGGGAATCGGGAATCGGGAGATTTTATATATCTGAGTGCGTAAGTCCTGTCATTCTCAAATCAAGACTTAATTGCGACAGTGCAATAGTTTTTTTAAAGTTTCCACGCTTAACACCCTTATCACCCCTTGTGATCGTGCAATAGTTTTTTCTAACCACCCTTACCACACTTACTGCACCTTGCGACAATGCAATAGTTTTTTTTTAAACACCCACATCACCTATATAACCCATTGCATCTTTTCAAAAATTGTGTTAATATAACAATATCGTTAAAACAATGGTTTTCCGCCATGATGATTTCTACCGCACAAGCCGCTGAATTACTAGGTATCTCTGCCACTCGCGTCCGTTTCCTTTTGAGCAAGGGCAGAGTCAAAGGAGCGTATAAGGTTGGTAGAACTTGGGTGATTCCCTTATTTGACGGTATGCCAGTGGTCACCCCTGGTACTCGTGGACCGAAGCGGAATTGGTCAAAGCGTACACAGTACACTAAAGCTGTGATCCACGTGAATCAAAAAGTGATTCGCCAAAATCACAACACCGGCGAACGCAATCCGGTGATTACCGTAAAACGTGGCTCTAAAAACATTTATGGTCATACTGTCGAAGTCAATGGCCCTTGTCGGGTCATGTATCGCCCAGATGATCCCCTAAAGTGTGGAGCACGGGTATGGATTGAGACGATTTCTGATTTTAATGTCAGCTGAGCCAGGTCTAAGTTATTTAGTGATAGCGCTACGCCCTGGGAATTGGGAATAGCGATGAGACAACCTCTTAGGTGGTAGGCGATTTATTGGCAATCCCAAACAACCTACTTTATCGGTTTACCAATTGATAGATGGCGAATATAACGTTAGTCAGTTCCGAGGAGCTAACCGTATTTTATCCTCAACCTTTCCAGAGTTAAGGTTAAATGCTGAACAGGTTTTTCAAGCGGTCAGTTATCAGTAGTAGTTACTATAAAAGGAATAGGAACTAGGAAAGTTCGGATCAGTATAAAAGAGATGCTATGGTGCGATGGCATAGTGGCTCTTTGCTGAGCATCCCATTAGCATTAACCATTGGCATTAACTTTTGTGCGATCGCATTATCATTAACCGTTGTGTCTAGGCATCCTTGAACTCTCCCCCCCACACTACCCACACTACCCACACTACCCACACTACCCACACTCTTCCCCGGTGAGGATCAATCCTCCTGACTGGCTTGGGGGAAAATAGTGAGCTGATTTGGAATAACCTAATCTGGTATTGTAACAATTTAAATTTAAGATTTGGTTAATTAAAGGTAAAATCAGGTGGACATTGGGAGTATAGATAGTGATTGAGATGCTCAAAGTAGGAACCTTAGTTCGAGTGATTTATCCTGATTATGTTGCGGGTCTTTCGGGTCGTATTGAAGCACAGGAAGAATCCGGTCGTTGGATAGTCAGATTAGAGGAAAATCCATTTGAGCAGAATGATCAACCATTTATACTATCTCTAGATGAGTCAGACTTTGAAGTGATAAAGCCTCCTTCATTGTAGTTAAGCTAGTTATTATATTTTCTAGTTATCAGATTTTCCATTTCCACCAAGCATGAAACACCAGATAAGTATAAATGAGTTCAAAGAAAACGTTAAAGCTGACTTTAACACCAGACCAAACTATGATCAAGGAAGCTTTCACCCTCGGCTAGCCAAGGGTCTAGTAGAACTATCCCACCTGAAAACTGGACAACGAATTCTAGATATTGCTACCGGCACAGGTTTAGTAGCAATTCTTGCAGCCAAAATTGTCGGTGCTTCTGGAGCTGTTGTCGGTGTAGATATTTCCTCAGGCATGCTCAATCTAGCCCAACGAAAAGTTAAAGCCGAAGGTCTCAACAACATCGAATTTATAGAAGCAGATGCAGAAAATTTCAACTTCCAAGATAATAGTTTCGATAGGATTCTATGTTCTTCAGCCATTGTATACTTAACAGATATCCCTGCTGCTTTACGCCAGTGGTATCGCTTCCTAAAACCAGGAGGATTAGTCGGATTTTCCTGTTTTGCCGCAAACGCCTTCCCCACAGGGGGTCTGTTTCGAGAAAAAGCACGAGACTATGGCATTGTAATTCCTAATCCCAATGGACTCCTTGGTAGTCCCGAGAAATGTCACCAGCTACTCACCGAAGCAGGTTTTCAAGACATCAACGTCAAAACCGATCAACTTGGTTACTACAGCAGTGATACTCAAACAGTAGCAGCAAACTCTTGGCGGGGAAACTCAAAGAGTGCCTTTGGCGCGGAAATTTTCCAGCTTTCTCCAGATAAATTAGCACAATTCAAAAATGAATTCTTTGCAGCCGTTGAGCGATTAGCCACAGCAAAAGGCATTTGGATAGATATTACAACGTTTTTTGTTTTCGCCAGGAAATCGGTAACATTTTCTATTATTAAATAATCCCTAGACGTTAGCTTAAGCGCTAATTCACAGGCTAGAAGCCTGTGCCACCCTACTTGAGGTGCTATCAGCTATCAGCTATCAGCTAATGCGCTAATTCACAGGCTAGAAGCCTGTGCCACCCTACTTGAGATCCGAACAGCTTGTGAATAAAATAAGCTGACTGCTGACTGCTGACTGCTGACTGCTTACCTTAGGTTTTTAAAGGTAAAACATTGCACTATTGCTATTATTTATTTTTCTGTTTGTTCTTCCTCCACCACTGGTATTGATTCTGTAGCACCTTCTGCTGAGTAGCCTGAAAATTTAGCCAATTGCTCTAAGGACAGCATACCTGGGTAAAACCGACCATTAATTTCCCAAGTTGGAAAGGCTCTGATCTTCGCTTCAATACAGAGGTTAGTTTGGGAGATTTCAGCCCTTCGGTCACATTCAATATAATTAATTTGCTTAAATGCCTCACCAAACATTTGCTTCTGCTTTGTGCAATAGGGACACCAGTAAGCCCCATACATTTTAGCACCAATTTTGTTCAAATGATCAGATAAAGAGGTGGCTGAAGGGGTAACTGGGAGTTCAGGAGCAGGGGATTCTAGGGTTAGTGTTGTCGGGGTAGGGGGTGAGGGTTCTCCTAAAGACGATTCGGCAGCTACTGTCAGTAGGGCAAGACTAGAAATCACCCAGACAGTCTTATTTAAATGACGGATAAATATCCATGGGAGTTTAATGCTAGGTTTTGCATTCATAGTTTGTAGGGTATATATTGGAATTATCCAGGGAATTAATCACTTCTTTACCGTTTTAACCTAATCTTATATGAAACTACCAAATCTTTATTAACGAGATCTAACGTCTCTAGTTTCTTTGCTTACCAGGCTGTCAGCAAATTATAGGGCTGATCATAGTAATGAGGTAAACAGGATTTTTTTCCACTTGCGAAGTTCTCTACTCCCTACTCCCTACTCCCTACTCTCTACTCCCTCCCTAAAACCTAGGACAAGGTACCTCAACCAATTCAAAACTGATAAGCGTGTTTCTAAATCAGATGTAAACCTAGGAGGTCTTTTTTTATTATCCAATAAAACTCCAGTCTAGCATGCATGCCTCTTGCCTTTTGCCTTTTAAAGCAATACCTGTGTTTACAACCCAGATAAAAACGGGCTTATCACATTGCCATACCTCTGAAGCTGAACGCGCACGCGTGCGCGTAGCGCATATGCTTACTTTTCTGGAATTAACCTCAGCATCAGTGAATTATATAATAACTAATCATCACTCTTTTTCATAAACAGGCAACTATGGTCAAACGTTTGCTTACCAAAGACATGCTCGACTTTGACGCTCCAGATCAAGTCAAGGAAGTTATCCAACCTGAAGGGCGTCCACCGGAAACAGACCCTACTCTGGGTATCCGTCCGGAATTAAGTAGTGAAGTCAACCAACAGCCAGGCACTCCCCGACATCGACTGGTCACGATTGGTGATTCCCTCAGCCAGGGCGTCCAGAATGGAGCAATTTTTAAAACTGATCTGTCCTATCCCATGATGATTGCTCAAGAAATGGGTTGGGAAGAACACCTGCGTCGTCCCAGCCAATATGGTGAATTTGGTGGATTGCCCCTGAATCTGGAGTATTTAGTTAGGCGGTTAGAGGCACAGTTTGGTGACCAGATACAGTGGTGGGAATTAGGACCGGCTCTGTTTTCAATCCGCGCATGGATGGATGACATAGAAGATTATTGGGAACGGGGTCCTGGTTGGCAAGGGGGCGTTGGCTCTACTGTTGCTATGGACAAAGGGATTAACCATAATCTTGCTATTTATGGGTGGAATCTCACAGACATTATCTCTAATGATGCAGATACTCTCAGAAACGCAATCCAGGCACCAACGGATGATCTATTGCGGCAAATCGTTGAGAATGCTAACGAACATGGGGCATTGAGGGTTTTGGACTCCGCACGGGATTCAGAGGGTAAAGCACTGACCCCAGTCCAAGCTGCGGTAGCACTAGGGCAAGAAGGAAGTTTAGAAAACGGTCAGGGAGATGGTATTGAAACCCTCATGGTCATGATTGGGGCGAATAATGCCATGGGCAGCATTGCTCAACTACAGGTCAGATGGAGTTGCGATCGCGATTGAACGCACCCCAGCCCAATCAGCGACCTACGGTCTGGTGTCCGGAAGATTTCAAAGCTGAATTGGATCAAGTAGTGGAGCAAATCAAGCAAATTAAAGCTCGCCATGTCATTTGGGCTACAGTTCCCCATGTCACCATTGCGCCCATTGGTCGTGGAGTAGGACATAAGATGGCTACTGGCTCGCGATACTTCCCCTACTACACCCGTCCTTGGATTAGCGACGAAGATTTCGACCCCAACCGTGACCCGCACATTACCGCACAACAAGCCCGAGCAATTGATAGCGTCATTGACCAGTACAACGAATATATTGCTGATGCTGTACGTCAGGCTCGAAAAGAAGGTCGAGATTGGTATTTATTTGAATTAGCAGGATTACTGGATTGCTTAGCTTATCGACGTTATATTGAAGACCCCGACGCCAGACCAGATTGGTGGACTCCCTATCAGCTACCACCCGAACTGGAAGCTCTTTCACCAGTACCGGATACTCGCTTTTTTAGATCCGATGCTACTGGTCGCACCAGCGGTGGTTTCTTCACCCTAGATGGCATTCACCCCACTACCATTGGCTACGGTATCGTTGCTCAAGAATTGATCACCATTATGCAGCAACAAGCTGGTGTCAAGTTTTATCGCAAAGACGGTTCCACAGAGCGTGATGATCCAGTCAAGATCAATTTCCAGCGCCTGATTGCTCTAGATACCTTGATTTCCGACCCACCGAAATCTTTATCGAGTAGTCTGAAATGGCTCGATTGGCTCGATCAGAACTTGCAGATTTTCCAGCGCTTACTGAGAAAGAGTAATTGAAAACTGAAGAATTAAGAATGAAGAATGCAGAATGAATAAATTCTAAGTTCTAAATTATAAATTATTCATTCAACTAGGGATTAAACTAGTGATTAATTTCAAGGCGAATAATTTAGCAATCTATCCAATTGATGGGTTGAATCAATACTTAGGGTGAAGTTGCTAAGATTCCTTAAAAATATCTAAGTATGGAGCGTAAGCAAAAGCGCGATTACGTTTTTGCCCGGTAATTTCTTCTAAAAGACCAACATCACACAGATCATTCACTAATTTGTTGGCATTAGGATATGTGCGTTTAATAATTTCTTGAACCTGTTCAACAGTGATAATTGGTCTAAAATAAAGGCTATCTAGCAGTACTATAGCCTGTCCGGCTCGATTACCCATGGTATTGAGGAGTAGTTGATGATGTTCTTCCTTCATGGTGACTATGTTGCGGGCAGTAGCGGACGCTTCTTGAGCGACTTCGTAAACACCACGCAGAAAGAACTTTAGCCAGCCTTCCCAATTGCCACTATCTCTGACAGCTTGAAGTCGGTCATAGTATTCAGAGCGATATTTCTTGAAATAGTAAGAGAGATATAAAAGTGGGCGCTTGAGTATATTCTGCTCACATAGAAGAAATGTAATTAGTAGACGCCCCGTTCTGCCATTGCCATCAAGAAAAGGGTGAACTGTCTCGAACTGAGCATGAGCCAATCCAATTTTGAGCAAAGCGGGCATTGGTTTTGAATCATACAAAAACTTTTCTAGATTATCTAAAGCTTGTGCCATTTCATGGGGTGGAGGTGGAACGTAAGTAGCGTCTTTGAGGGAACATCCTTTAGAACCAATCCAATTCTGGGTACGACGAAACTCACCTGGAGCTCGCTCAGAACCTCGCACTCCTTGCATTAACTTCTGGTGTATTTCCCGAATCAGGCGCAAACACACAGGTAAATCCTTCAAGCGCTCAAGACCGTGGTTAATAGCAGCGATATAGTTAACCACCTCAGCCACTTCTTGAGGATTATCTGGTTCGAGTGTTTGGAATTCAAATTCCAGAACATCTATCAAAGATGCCTGTGTTCCCTCAATCTGACTCGACAAAACCGCTTCTTTGCGAACATACATAAACACAAATAGGTCAGGGTTAGGCAGAGCATCTGTTGATCCATCTAGCCTACCCAGTGCACGATCCGCCTGAGATAGAAGCTGCCACATCTCGTCATCCATAATGATGTCAGGCACAGGCGGCAACAGATTCGGTATGAAAGCTTTATATCCACTAAGCTGATCCACATACTGACCTGCTCTGTTAGCGCTAACCATTATTATCAGTTTCGTTAATACTGAATAACTTTCAGCTCTATATTAACGAAAAGCATGGCTTTTCGTTAATAAGCGTATAAATCAAAATTTCTATGATATAATTACCAGATCGAAAAAATCCACTGAAGGGATCCAGTACTATGCTCAAGGTAACCTTCAGAGTCACTCAGATTTCGATAAACTGAATAAAAAATGCACTTGAGGCGATTATGACCCAAAACAATCGCTCCCCATGGGATGCTGGCAGATTCATACAAACCCTAAGCTACTTTGAGGTTATCCCTTTCCTGAGCTGCCTACAGCGATTATTCACAGGTCGTGCCAATAATCAAAAATCGAGCCAAGGTAAAGACAAAGATATGGGAGTAATACTGGTAGCTGGGGCAACTGGCGGTGTAGGTAAGCGAGTGGTTCGCCGTCTGCTTGAGCAGAATTATCCTGTACGTGCCCTAGTTATAAATGCCGAGAAAGCTAGGGAAATCCTTGGGGATAACCTGGAACTATTTGAGGCAGATATCACTAATCCAGACACCTTGACTCCAGCACTGTACAAGAACATTACTGCTGTAGTGTGTTGTACGGGAGCGCAGGTGCAATCCATAGAAGGAGACACCCCGAACCAGGAAAAATACGATCAGGGCATCAAGTTCTATAGGCCAGAAGTGGTCGATAGCCCTGAACTAGTGGAGTATCAGGGTATCAAGAACTTAGTACAAGCCGCAGCCGAGTCTCTCGAACCAGGCAAACAACTCCTATTTGACTTCCAAAACCCTTCCGATGACTTACAAGAAACCTGGGGTGCTGTGGATGATGTAGTAATGGGTGGTGTCAGCGAGAGTTCAATTCGCCTCATCGACAAGGCTGCCCTGTTTACTGGCAATGTCTCAACGGCAAATTCTGGGGGCTTTGTGTCAGTACGCACCCGCAATCTCCCAACTCCCCTCAACTTAGCTGAGTACGAAGGACTAGAACTGCGAGTTAAAGGGGATGGTCAACGGTATAAATTTATATTGCGTAATGAATCGAAATGGGATGGAATTGCCTACTGCTATTCCTTCGACACCCAGAAAGATCAGTGGATGAATGTTTCGATTCCCTTTGCTGATTTGATTCCGGTATTTCGAGCCAAAACCTTGAAAGATGCTGCTCCCTTCAACCCCAGTCGCATCTGTGCTATACAGCTAATGCTGAGTAAATTTGAATATGATGGCGCGCTCAACCCAAAATTTGCTCCAGGTTCTTTTGTCCTACAGCTGGAAACTATTAAAGCCTATGGGGGTATCACCAAGCCCCAATTCATTATGATTAGCTCAGCCGGGGTAACTCGTCCAGGTCGTCCAGGAATTAACCTCGAGGAAGAACCACCAGCGGTACGAATGAACGACCAACTGGGGGGAATTCTAACCTGGAAACTCCGGGGAGAAGAAGCAGTTCGCGACAGTGGTGTTTCCTATACCATCATCAGACCTTGTGCTTTGACAGAAGAGCCGGGAGGTCAAGCCTTAGTGTTTGCTCAAGGAGACAATATCCGAGGTAAAGTAAGTCGGGAAGATATTGCTGAACTTTGTGTTCAGGTACTAGAGCAACCCAAGGCTTGTAATGTCACCTTTGAAGTCAAAGAAGCAACTGATGGTTTGCGAGACTGGCAAACTCTCTTTTGCGATATCAATACCGACAGCAATTAAGTATAAGGAAATTCGAATTGAGAATTAAGAATTAAGAATTAAGAATTAATTCTTCCTAACTTGCCAGACGCTCCGATGCTTGAGATTTCATCAGGGTAACCAACTCTTGAAGTCCTCTTTTGACATGCCGCGTCACTGTCATCGGACTCACTCCAATTCGTTTAGCTGCCTCCTTGCGGGGGAGTTCTCGTAAGAAAACAAACTCTATAGCTGCCTGAGTTTTATCTTCTAGCTGACTCAAGGCACCGTGGAGCTGTTGTCGGTCTTCTTCCCAATAGTGTAAATTTTCTTCATAGTAATCCGGTAGAGTCTCTCCTAAAGTCATGGGTTGATCGACCTTCTGAGAAACCGTGGCATCCAAACTTAAAGGCAAACGATTTTGAACTGCCAACTTACTTTCCTGCCACTCTTGCAGTGATACATCCAAAGCCTTAGCAATTTCTTCATCTCTGGGGAAGCGTCCCAAGTTAGTTGCTAAGTTTTTGCTGACTCTTTTCCCTGCCTGCTGCAGTTCCTGCCATCGGCGAGGAATCTTGACCAGAGAACCCCTGTCGCGCAAGAAATGTAGCATCTCACCGCGAATGTAAGGCACTGCTAAGGAACTGAATGCACAACCTTGATGGGGGTCGAACCGCTCAATAGCACGAATCAAGCCGATGTAACCCATTTGCTCGAGGTCTTCATAAGGTTCAGCACACTTCTGGCTGACTATATGAGCAATCTTCCTCACTAACCCAGCATTTAATCTTACTATCTGATTGCGAAGTTGAATTGATGGATTTCGGTAGTACGCAATCAGAAGTTCCATTCCTTGAAAACCAACAGACCCAATAGCCATTCTCAAAATATCCCAGAAGTGGAAACCTATTTACGACACGAGGCTTAGCCTAAGCAATTAATCTTCTTCAACTCATTGTCTGTAGAGATTATCTTTGCTACTATGGTCTTTTTACTGAAAAAACAAACTACCGTTTTTGTTTTCTCTGTACAATCACGCAAATTTAAACGCCAAGGCCAAGATAGTGATAAATTCCTATACCGTCTTCAATTTGGTATAATATATAACCTAATGACGCGCAAGTGGCAACTAGCAAAAAGTGGCAACTAGCAAAAAGTGGCAACTAGTACTCTGTCAATTTAGTTTTGAGGGTTAGGGCAAGGTTAATGGTATTAGATATTAGGTATTAGATATTAGGTATTAGGTGTTAGGTATTAGGTGTTAGGTATTAGGTGTTAGGTAAGCATTCAGCTATCAGCTATCAGCTATCAGCTATCAGCTATCAGACCAATTAAAGTAGGGTGGGCAAAGTAGTATAATCTCGAATACTCAAAACAAGCAAACTGTTTTTGCCCACCCTACAAGCTATCAGACCAATTAAAGTAGGGTGGGCAAAGTAGTATAATCTCGAATACTCAAAAGAACCAAACTGTTTTTGCCCACCCGACAAGCTGCTATCAGCACCTCAAGTATCAGCCATTCGCGTAGCGTGGCCAAGGCTGACGGCTGACCGCTGACCGCTGACCGCTGACGGCTGAATGCTTACGCTATCTTTGAATAAAATAAGCACCTCAAGTAGCGTGAGCTTTTACCTCACGGCTGACCGCTGACGGCTGAATGCTTACGCTGTTAGGTATTAGGTATTCGGAAAAAGTATAGTTTACCCCTCAATTAAATTTGGACGGAGTACTAGGCAAGTCGGTTTTCCGTCCTGCCACAAGATTGCGGATATGGTTCAAAATAGGAGTAGTTATCAATCAATCCTGATACTTTATCCAGAAAATTCTTGACTAAAATCTCATGAGTAGTACCAGTAACTTTCGTCAAGCAATTCGTGAATCTCAAGGTCGAGCCCTAGTTGGTCCGAATGTTATTGCTAACGCCCTGCCCTTCCTGGGTGGTGGACTAGTCTTAACTGCACTAGGTGTCTATGGTGGTCTGGGAGTGATTTCAAGCAACCCAGGGCTATTTATGACCACCATCTGGCTTGCCCTAATTGCCGAACTTATTCTTTTCTTCGTTGCCCGTGGTGTGGCTGAGAACGGAAACAACACTGTAGCTTTGCCTCTTCTAGCTACTTACAGTCTCTTGTCCGGCTACACCCTCAGTGGCTTAATATTCGTTGCCCTAGGAACAGGGGGTGTGGGCATGCAAGGCATTGCCATTGCTGCCTTTGGCTGTGGTGTTGCCTTTATGGCTGGCCGTCAAATTGGCTCTAATCTCTCAGAGGAAGATGGCTTTGCTTTAGCCAAAACCGTCCAGATGGGTATGATTGCCTTGCTGGTGGTCTTGGTGGCTCAGCTAGTTTTATCCTTCTTTGGTGTATACACACCCAGCTTTCTAGAAATTGCTATCTCTGGCATCGGTGTGGTTATTTTTGCGGGTGCGGCTGTAGTGGATTTCTTCGTCCTGCCTCGCGCCTATCGTGATGACCAGTATCTACCTGCTGCCCTGTCAATGTACTTGACCTATATTAACTTGTTCGTGTTCATTTTGCGGCTGCTGATTGCTCTTAATGGTCGCGACTAAGACAGTGCTAGACGATAGAACCTGATCGGGGACGGTAATGCTGTACCCCGATTTTTTTCTATACACCTATTAAATAGGAAAAAAACCCTGAAACTCTTTTACCTTCTGCCTTCTGCCTTGCTGCTGTGCAATTTACGGCGGTTTGCATAACTATCAGGTACACAGGATTTTTTCCCCACTTCCGACTTCCGACTTCCGACTTCCGACTTCCCACTTCCCACTTCCGACTTCCCTGCTCCCTGCTCCGAACGCGCCCCGCGTGGCCTACGGCCTCAGTCCCTGCTCCCTAAAAAGCGACAATTTTGTACCTAACTGAATTGCAAACCGCTGTAAATGCACAACAGCTTAGACGTCATATAGAAGCCATAAACCCGAAGAGAGGCTGAAATACAGCATCATGGCCAGTAAATTTGATTTGTGCCCCTATTGCTGCCTACAGGCCAGCAATAGGGGCAAGTCCTGTTCTGAAGCGGTTTTGTGATAGTACCGAAATGTTGCTGAACTCCGAATCCCTAAGGAAATGGCAATATCCAAAGTGAGCGCTATTTATGGTAAAGTTTATGATAAAGTTTGAAATCGATATGTTCTAGAAAAGAAGCAAGGTATTGTGTAGTATTAAGCGTGATTATTGGAGTAAATAAAATCGATTTTTATATCAATGAATGTTGGAATTGTTCTTAACAGATTCAAAAGTTATACTCGATTAATTTAAAACGTTTTGGGGGAATTTGATTCAATGTTCAATTACGTTTTAACATTGGGATTTGACATGGCGATCGCATCGAGTAAATTATCCTTAGACTATGTCCAATTCCGGGAAGCCTTCAGCCTACCGCTGTCAGCTATCATGCTTAAAATATAGCAATTATCATAGTCATGAGGTACTTTCGTTCTGGCTTTTAGGGAGCAGGGACTGAGGCCGTGGGCCAAGCGGGGCGCGTTCGGAGCAGGGAGCAGGTAAGAGGCAAGAGGTAAAAAATCCTGTGTACCTCATAGCTAGAAGAAACGCTATAAAAATAAAACGGGATAATTTAAGAGTTCGTTGGAGATTAATGATAATTGAAATTATGGGGAAAAGCCCATCAGCAAAATACTAGTAATTCCTAGCAGCTTTCCGTAACTCAGATTAAACTTTTGCTTACCTGTTGTATTGATGCAAAGCGCGAGTGGGGGAAACCCCCAATACCGCTTAGGTGCGCTTGACCCGTAATTAAATTCGCCACGGGTCGCACCTCTGCATCGCTTATTCAAAAGCTGTTCCCAAAGCGTGGCCATAGCCCATAAGCACCTCAAGTAGCACCATCCGTAGCCCATAGGCTGATAGCTGAATGCTTACCAATTACGTTTGGACATTGGAATTTTACCAGGAGATTTGACATGGCGATCGCATCGGGGTAATTATCGGTAGACTATAGTTAAAATGTAAAATTAACAATATACCCTGGTGGTGTTATAATAGTTTTGTAAAGGATTGAAGCATTATGGAAACCTTAGAGCAGAAACGGGCAGTCGAAATCTTGTCGGAGCGCCTGGGTAAAACCCAGGACTATCTTTGACATTGCTGCTGTGAAAGCCAAAATCCAAGATTTAGAGCAGCTGGCAGCTCAACCGGATTTTTGGGATGACCAAAACTTTGCTCAACAAACCCTTCAACAACTCAACGACCTAAAATCTAACCTCCAACGGTATAAACAGTGGCAATCTAGTTTAGAAGACACTAAAGCGATCTTGGAGTTGCTAGAACTAGAAACCGATGACGCACTGCTTGCAGAAGCTCAAACCAACTTGACTCAGCTGAATAAAGAACTGGATCGCTGGGAGTTGGAACAGCTGTTATCTGGTACCTACGACGCTAAAGGTGCTGTCCTCACCATCAATGCGGGGGCTGGTGGAACTGATGCCCAAGATTGGGCTGACCTATTACTTCGCATGTACACCCGTTGGGCAGAGAACCATGGTTATAAAGTCCACCTAGCAGAACTTTCCCCAGGAGATGAAGCTGGAATTAAGTCTGCCACTCTGGAAATTGACGGACTCCGCGCCTATGGTTACCTGAAAGCCGAGAAAGGTACTCATCGACTGGTTAGGATTTCCCCGTTTAATGCTAACGGTAAGCGACAGACTAGTTTTGCTGGAGTAGAAGTGATGCCTGCGGTGGATAATACCGTTGAGCTGGAAATCCCCGAGAAGGATTTAGAAATTACCACCTCCCGTGCTGGTGGTAAGGGAGGGCAAAACGTCAATAAGGTAGAAACTGCAGTGCGGATTGTCCATATTCCTACCGGCCTGGCTGTGCGCTGTACTCAGGAGCGTTCTCAATTGCAAAACAAAGAAAAAGCCTTAGTACTGCTGAAAGCTAAGTTGCTGGTGATTGCTGAGGAGCAACGAGCTCAAGAAATTGCCGAAATTCGAGGGGACATGGTGGAAGCGGCTTGGGGAAACCAAATTCGAAATTATGTGTTTCATCCTTACCAGATGGTGAAAGACCTGCGCACTAGTGTGGAAACTACAGCAGTTAATGATGTCCTTGATGGTAATATTGACTTATTCATTGAAGCCTATCTCCGTCAAGAAAATCAGTTAACTAACTAATAAGTAATGATTGGTAATTAGTGATTTCAAAGTTGCTTGATTATTACTCATCAATATCAATAGTAAGTGGTCAAGTTTCAAGTAAGCAGGACTCAGGCAAAATTCGGCAACAAACGCGCCTTTCTGTAGGGTGTGTTAATAAGGAACCCTACACATAGATTTTCTGGGTAAGTCCTGGTAAAAATTGTTAAGTCTGTTGTTACATTAAAATCAGCAAAGAAATTCTGACGTAGACTACCTGTGTTCCATGAGCAACCCACCTTCACCGACCCAACAGCCAGAACAAGGTCTGGATACAACTACAGCCCCAGCCGATAGCGGTTCAAGTGAACCTAAGCCTAGTTACACCAAGTTAGCCATGCGCAATATGGTGCGTAAGGGAGGTAAATCTCTGAGACACTTTTTCCTCACCGTTTCTGGTTTATTGGCCTTACTGGTGGGTCTTGCCTACCTAACCCGTTAGGTAAAGAGTTTTTAAGTACATTAAACTTAGTTTTGACAGCTATATCGAATCATAGAGCAAGAGTAAGGGAGTCCTAGTGCCAGGTTTAAGGAAGCCATGACCTAGCCCATTCGCTAGGTCATGGGATTAGGTCACTCTACTGGTAGCCAAGCCTTTTGGAGTTTTTGAGGTGTGAATTTTGAATTGAGTGTACAGGATTGTTTCTTTAATCGCTCCCATTCCACTGAAACCATTACTAACCAATTCAGCAGCCCAATTTCCCTCCACACTTGGGAAAGCTGGTTTCACCAATGGCTAGTTGCCCTTGAACTGAATTTACCCGAGGCGAAGAGCTACGAATTGAGTCTTCGCCTTACGGACAATAGTGAAATTAAGGCACTTAATTCCCAGTACCGAAAAAAAAATCAGCCTACAGATGTACTTGCTTTTGCAGCTTTAGAGGTAAACTCTCCTAAGTTATCACCCCAAAAGCAATTATCGGTGCCTATATACTTGGGTGATATCGTGATTTCGGTAGATACTGCTGTTCAACAGGCTAAACAGCACGGGCATTCCCTATCCAAGGAACTAGCCTGGCTGGCAACCCATGGTTTACTTCACCTTCTAGGATGGGATCATCCGGATGAGGAAAGTCTAGTGAGAATGCTGGATCAGCAGGAGACTCTACTTCAGAGCGTAGGTCTTTCTAATGATTCCTAGAAGTCTGCTGTGCTTTCCAGTATATCCCTAAAGGTTAATCCTCCTAACCCATATGGGAAAGATGAAGGTATACCCAAGACCTATCCCTGAACCGATAAATGGTGTTACCAAAGGCCGAATCTTATCAAACTCAGTTTCTCGTGTCTAATACCTTGCCAATGACTCAAGAGCTATCTATACCAGTACCCCAATACTCTGACTCCAAAGTCAAACCTAACCGAGATTTGGCTTGGCGAATTGCTCCGACATTAATGCTTAGCTTCAAATATGCCTGGGCTGGGGTTCGCTATGCCTTTCTCACCCAACGTAACTTCCGCATCCATACAGTCATTGGCATTCTAGCCATTACCTTGGGCATTTTTTTACAAATACCCCTCGTAGAACTGGCTGTGATTGGACTAACCACTGGGCTAGTCATGGCTATGGAGATGTTAAATACAGCTATTGAATCGGTCGTAGATCTAACAGTTAAACAATCATACCATGAACTGGCTAAAATTGCTAAAGATTGTGCGGCTGGTGCAGTGCTGATCTCAGCGATAACTGCTATTTTTGTAGCCGGTTCCCTGCTACTGCCACCCTTAATCATTAGAATTGAGTCAGTTTTGGGCTAAACACCCGATTAGACTTAGGATGTGCGACTATTACGATGAAAGTATATGACTGGATTGTCGTTGGTGGTGGCATTACTGGAGCAGCACTCGGGTACGAATTGTCTCGCCAGGGTTTGAGTGTTCTGATTTTGGAGCAACATCCTACCCTAGAGGGAGCAACTCGCTATAGCTATGGTAGTCTTGGCTATTGGTCAGGAACATCAAAGTTAACTCGAGTGCTATGTCAGGAAGCTAGAGAAATTTATCAAACTTTATCTGAGGAATTAGAAACAGATACCCAGTTCCGGGAATTAGACTTATTGCTGACCATTGACCTCAACGATGACTATGAGCAATTGGCAGTAGATTATGCCCGTTGTGCTACTCCCCCAAGTTGGTTGAGTGTGGAGGACGCTTGTGCCCTCGAACCATTACTCAATCGAAATGCGATCGCAGGAGCTTTTACTGTCCGTCACGGGCATATCCATCCGGGAAAGACTACCCAAGGTTACCTGAACGCTTTCCGCCGTTTTGGGGGGGAAATCCAAATTGCCCGTGTGGTTGAACTGGTAAGGAGCTCAGATGCTATCAAGGCAGTCAAAACATTATCAGCAACTTACCACACGGCTAACACGGTTGTCTGTGCTGGTGGACTCAGTCGCACCTTACTGAAAGCTTCCGGAATTCCTGTATACTTGTATTTCACTCATGAGGAGATGATTGAAACTCCCAGAGTTGACATCCAGCTGCAGACAATGGTTATTCCAGCAAATACGAAACGGTTTCAACTGGAACAGCAAGCCAGTAATAAGTCAGTTGAACACTTGTGGGATAAGCCTGGTCATGAGGTAATACGACCCATTCTTGATGCAGGTGCAGTGCAGTTTTTAGATGGCAGTTTACGGATGGGTCAGCTGAGCCGTGTGCTGACAGACCCCTACGCGACTATAGCGCCAGAGAAAGGAGAATCGGAAATTCGTACTCAAGTGGGCAAAATTATACCAGCTCTTGAGAAATTACCAGGAACCTGGCATCATTGTTTAGTAGCATTCAGCAACACTGGTCTGCCAGTGGTTGGTTCCGTCAGTGGTGTGGAAGGAGTTTATATATTTTCTGGTTTTACTAACCCCCTGGTATGTGTGCCACCCCTAGCCAAGCGCTTTGCTAATTGGGTGGTTGGACAAGAGGAGGATGAAATAATAGCCGAGATGTCCCCCGCCAATTAACAAAGTATTGTGTTAAGTTAAGCTAGGTTAAACCTTTTTAAGAGTCTGTTGGTAATCGACCCATAGTATCATTCAAAGTGCCAATACAGTGGCTCCATCATCGCTCAAGCGCTTTGGTAGGGGCGACTCTGTCAAAGTTATGGAACATAGGTAGGGTCCAAGGTTGGATTAGACTGTACTAAGTTGGGTTAATGGTCACAGGCAGATACACATTTAACCTGCATAATAATTTAAGCAACGGATTTTGTGTTGACACCAGAGTAATCTTCACTGTCAAGGGTTAACGGTCAACAGTGAACAATCAGCAAGTTAAATGTTAATTAAGATAAAGAACGGTGGAAGCGACGGTGTACCCCTTAGCTGGTGAGGGAAGCTAAGGAATTAGCTCGTCCTAACCAGCGAGTTATGAGCCTAGACTAGTTATGAACCTACAGGTGATGGCAATCCCCTCCCCTCAACCCAATTGGCTGTAATAGGGGTCTTCTGCCAAGAACTAATGACAATACTGGAATTACAGTTAAGGGATTATGACAAAAACTCGCTCTAAGTGGCAGCTTGTGGTGGTAGGGATTTTGCTACTGCTGACTCTTCAGTATGTACTGTGGCGATCGCTGTTTACCCTCAATCTGGATACCGTGGTCAATGGCGTCTTTAGCTTGGGGTTATTACTAGCGGAAATACTGAGGCTAGCTGGTAGCACCATTCAGCTGTTTTTCTTGTCCCAGATAAAAGATAGAAGTCAGGAAGCTGATTGGGGTGAATTATCGGTTATTAGTGGTCGTTTTACCCCTTCTGTTGATATCCTGATTCCTACGTATAATGAACATCCCTCTATTCTACGGCGAACAATTATTGGTTGTCAAGCTTTAGACTATACAAGAAAAACGATCTATCTTCTGGATGATACTAGACGTCCTGAGATGAAAAGACTTGCAGCTGAGCTAGGCTGCGAGTATATTACGCGACCAAATAATCTTAATGCCAAAGCAGGTAATTTAAACAATGCCCTTCCTCAAACCTCTGGGGATTTAATTGCTGTATTTGATGCTGATTTTATTCCTACTAGGAACTTCCTCAAGCGGACTGTGGGTTTCTTTAAGGATAAGGAAGTCGCTCTAGTTCAGACTCCCCAAAGCTACTATAATCCGGATCCGGTTGCCTATAATTTAGGTTTAGAAAACATTCTGACGGCAGAAGAAGAATTATTTTATCGACACATTCAACCAATTCGGGATAGCGCAAATAGTATTGTGTGTTGTGGCACGTCTTTTGTGGTCAGGCGCAGCGCACTCTTAAGTATTGGTGGCTTTTTTACCGATTCCATCGCTGAAGATTACTATACTGGCGTTTGTTTATCGGCTCAAGGCTATAAGTTAATTTATCTTGATGAAAAATTAAGTGCTGGCTTGGCAGCAGAGAATATAGCAAGTCATGTATCTCAGCGGCTAAGATGGGCACAAGGTACCTTACAGGGACTTTTCCTAGAAGCAAATCCATTAAGAATTCCTGGACTTACTAATCTCCAAAGACTGGTTCATTTAGATGGGTTACTTTATTGGTTTACTAGCTGGTCACGAATTTATTTTCTAATTGTTCCCATAGCATATGCATTTTTCGGGATTATTCCCTTTAAAGCAACAGCTACTGAAGTCTTGTGTTTTTTAGTTCCTTTCTATTTGCTACAGTTTGCTGTATTCTCGTGGATAAACTGCCGCTCTCGCTCCGCTTTCATGTCAGATATTTATTCAGTAGTGTCATGTTTCCCCATTGGATTAACGGTGTTGCAGACAATGCTGAATCCTTTTTCGAGAGGATTTAAAGTAACCCCGAAAGGAATATCTCGGGAGAGTTTTAATTACAACTGGCAGTTAGCATCGCCGCTGATTATTGTATTCGTTGCTACAGCAATTAGTTTTGGGTTTAATCTGACCGAATTATTGATACCAGCCAGCAGTTTGCCATCCCAAGAAACAGCCCAACTTACCCAAGGCATCAGCTTAGCTTGGATTTGGAGTGGCTACAATCTCCTGGTGCTGAGTATCGCCTTACTAATCCTTCTGGATTCTCCTAATCCCAATACTGACGAATGGTTTGACTTACGTAAAGTGGTGCGAATAAATATAGGAGGTCAAACCTATTGGGGCATCACTAAGTGGATTTCTGAAGTAGGTGCTCAAATCAAGCTGACTGAGAAGCTATCTATCTCCCTTAAAGACAATATCAAAGTAAGTCTGAAAATAATGGGGGAGAACTTGCGACTACAAGGAAAGATTACTCACACAGACCTCACGAGTGAAAGCCCCACTTTCCAAATAGGATTTAATCAGCAGATGAGTTTACCCCAGACACGGTGTTTAATTGAAATGCTGTTTTGTGGTGTGGGTCAGTGGAAACGTTGTGATACCCCTGGAGAATTCAGCTTGCTGTGGCTTTTATTAAAAAGTTTGCTCCAGCCCAGATTTGTGTTTAACCGTAATCCAAACCTCAGCACAATTAGCTCCGCTGAGGTACCAAGCTCTACCCTTACCAAACTCAATGATGGGATTGCTGTGGTAGCACCAGCACCAAAGGCGATGGCAACTGTTGCTGATTTCCAAGAAGACAATAGCTCCCAACCTCTGCTCACACCTATTTCATTAGTGGCTCAGCCTAGGGTAAAAGCTCCTAGTGTTCCTCAAAGAGTCGGTGAAGAAGTGGCGATCAAGGTCGCAATACCAATGAATCCAGAACTAAACTCCCAGGTGGAGGCGAGCGCTCATTGGGAAGCCGAAGGTGAAACTGTTGTGATTAAAGTAGCGATACCCAATGAACTCATCGAGAACTAAATTGCCAGCTAAATGGGATTGACCTTGGCCTTTAGGCCATGCTACGCGAATGGTCACGCGGGGCGCGATGCTCGGTACGAGCCGCTACGCGATCGCTAATTAAAAAACGACTCAAGAGCAGCTATGCTAGCAAAAAAGTGCATTGAGCCAAAGGCGATCTAAAGGGATGACTCCTACCCATTTATTAATTTTTGCTGGTTCCGGTTTATTAGCAGGTATTCTTGCCGGATTTCTCGGCATTGGTGGCGGTGTAGTGCTCGTCCCCTTGTTAGTGGCATTAGGATATCAACCAGTTCAAGCGGCGGCTACCAGTAGTCTGTCGATTGTGATTACGGCTAGCTCTGGTACATTGCAAAACTGGCGGATGGGCTACTTTAATCTAAAAAGTGTAATTGGCATCGGATTTCCGGCTCTAATCACAGCACAAATTGGTGCCTATCTAGCCGACCTCTTCCCTCCTTACTTATTACTGGTAGCCTTTGGGATACTGCTACTGGTGACGATATATCTGATCCAACTACGCAAACAGCTTAAGTCTAGAGCGCAACAGGAATCTCAAAGAGCACCAAACAACAGACGTTCTTCAAACTCTCCCATCAAAGCTACTGTAGCCAGGATCGCGACAGGTGGTTTAGCTGGCTTATTAGCTGGTCTATTTGGTATTGGTGGGGGAACAATTATGGTTCCACTCCAAATGTTGCTCCTAGGAGAACCGATTAAAACTGCGATTCAGACAAGTCTAGGGGTAATCGTCATTACAGCAGTTTCAGCCTCTGCAGGACATGCCTTACAAGGAAATGTCTTATGGATTGAGGGACTGCTGCTGGGTATAGGAGGCTTTTTGGGAGCGCAAATTAGTACTCGCTTTCTGCCAAAGTTACCAGACCAACTGGTGAGCAATGGATTTCGCACGCTGTTATTTTCCCTATCAATTTATATGTTTTGGCAGGCATGGCAGAGTTACGGTGGTTGAGATTGTGTATCTACTTGATGAGATTTCGCCGTAGTGGTTGGGAATAGGGAACTTCCGATATCGGAACAGAACTATAAATACATATCAAGTAGGGACGTATGGCGTGCGCCCCTACAGGTTGAGTCACTCCCTAAGTCCTGTTATAGTTTCTTAATAATGAATAACGTTTGTGTCGTAACTCAGCTTTAGGTGAAACCGCCAGCCCAGATATATCGCCCCGGCTGGACTCGTTTCCAACCTTTAGATTCACATCCTTTAGTTAAGGTGTTACTAATGGATTTACGAGCTACATTTTTCTTCTTAGGATCCAAACCATTAGGATAAAGCACGTCCAAAACATCTGCAGCACTCATGATCTGTGGATAGTGTTCTCTTAACACAGAAGCCACTAGCTCATATAAGGTCATATACTTTAATTGGTCTAACTTAGGTAGCGGAGAAGGCCGACGAGCTTTGTTCTTGGCAGGTTTTCTCTGAGGTTTATTGGTAGAAACTAAATCGGGCAAATCTTGAAGAGAAAAGGTGTAGCAACCTGGAGAGTCAGGGACAGAGTGCCATAACCCCTGGCTCTCTCCTTTCAACAAGATGGATTTGACCAGAGAAGTTTTCGAGGCAATATCGTCTTTGCCCAACTCTCCAAACAGCTCCCTGATCAGGTAATCAACGTGGAGGATCGTACCCCTGTGAGTTTCCAGAAGTCGGTCAATGGCTTCTGTAATCCTCTGCTCCTGGTAATCGAGTTGTTGTTTGAGTGCTAATGTTGACTCATCTAATTCAGTTTCAGTGGAGAAGTCTGCGGGCAATTCAGGTAGTGGCGTGGTGAGGTAGTATTTCTCCTGCTGGTTGTGGTTGCGATTTCCAGGAGGCAGGAACTTGTTGGAGTTATTTTCTGGTAAAGCTAATGCATTGGTATTCAGCAAAGCTTTAGCATGGCTAAGCTGTTCTCTTGCAACTGTGGCAGCTTGTTCATGATACTCTACCATTTGTCGGTAGTAATCAACCAAATCTTCTAACATCTTGTGACTTTGCGATGGTAGCGATGGCTGTGATGGAACATAAGACATCTACTTTCTTCCCCCAGATTCGTTAGCGTGTTGATAGCGAAGACACTTTCTGGCTACTCCTTTGCAGCGATTTCCATACTTGGGACAACAGGTAGCATAAGTCTCCCTCTCTGCAGGCGTATTGCAGTAGTGGCAAATGAACTTGTAAACCCGTGTATGGATAGTACGCCTGTGGGCTCTTACTTTGTATTCTCGAACAAAAACTTGTTTACTGGGCATGATTGTTTATATACTTTACTCCTTAAACATTAGCAATGGGTTCCTGATAAGTGAAAGGAAGCGAATTAACACTGCTTGTGTGTTCTTTTTTGAACTCTCCCTCGCGTCAAGCACGGGGGATTCTACGCAGAAGGCGATGGCGGATGAAACTGGAAGCCTCAACCATAATCTTCGATTTGGTTGTAGGTACTTCACATAACTGCCATAGCAACGGGAGGAGGAGTAATACCTTTGACTCCAATTTGATCTAACATCCTCACACAATAACTGCCAGCTGTACAATAGGGAACTCCGGCCAGATTCCTCTGGAAAAACAGCAGCTGATTGTATCGATTCTGATTGACTCTCTGACCCAATGCTCACAACACTCCATCGCGGCTACTCACATCTGTCGATACCAAGTCATTTTCCCTAAGTAGAAGGTAATGGTCGATAAGCTAAATCCCAATCGGTGTCTAGTGATCTCCTATTCCATATCCAGTCTAGGTTTGACCTTAACCAGGGTGCCATTCTCCCGCTTGTTAATTGAATTGTGTGATCAACAATTGCCTGTTTGGTCTCCATCGCCTTTTCTTTCACCTCTTCTGGCACCTTCTCGCCAAATTTCCCTTAATTATTCCCTAAATTCTTTCAATATAGAATGTCTGGTTGCTCAAATCCCAGAGTATAGACTTTTTTTCCCTCCCTTTTGGTAATGGGTCATGAGTAATGGTCCTAGGATTACCGATTACCCCGAGCCAATGACCCGACAATCGAATGTGGCATCCCTTTTCAAGAAAGGGTATCAGAACCTGTGCCCAACCTCTGGCTGCCCCTTGCCTGTTCCCTCAGAGCACACAACCTCCTTCGCTTTCGCGTCCTACCGCGCACCGGAGCCGCGCTTCGCGTCTATGGGTCGCAAGCGGTTTATCAAAAAATGGCTAAGCTGTTAGGCATTAAAAATGCCTAACAGCTTACGATACTAGGATTCATATCCACGCTTAATGCTGATAGATTAATGCTTATTTTAAAGACTTTATTTTCGTCAATAACTCGTTTTTTATTATAGTTTTATTTTGCCGTTTTATCCATGTAATTCATCCTTCCTTTTCCTTGGTTTTTAAATAAACGCTCTAAATGGGTTTTAATTACTTGGTTAATTCCGTCGATCTTTTTGGTAGTTTTTTTTTCTTCTTTTTTGGGATATTGAAGTTTATTTTTGTCGAGTTTGATTACCAATTCTAAAGCTTCTTTGTGTTGATTAATTTCTTCTACAACTATTTTTCGTTCCTGTTCAGCCTCTGTTCTTGCTGCTTGAGTCTCTTCTCTTAACTTAAGTTGTTCGGTATCCTTATACAAGGGGGTAGGGTTAATCCCATATACCATTAGGATTTGAAGATTTTTTCTGGCGGTCATGAATTTTTTGCTAGCGGCTACTATGCCTCTACTTAGACAAAAAGAAGCTGTGGAAAAAATTATGGCTACAACAAAAGCAATAACCGGTATTAACTGATCTACTGCTCCGGATTCGTTGCTGACTAATACGGCTTGGAAATTCAAAAATATATCTCCTAAGAGCACCAGCCAAATTATAGATAATCCATTAGTTAATGGTAAAGGTATCTTAATTTTTTTGCTAATAATTCCAGACCCATCTACTATGGAGGTTATGGGTAAAGCACCTGTTACCAATAAACTGAGTAAATTCTTAGTCTCAATTCCAAATATTTTATCACCCTTTGACAGAGCAAGTCTTTCCCCAAACGAGTAATCTAATAGAGCAAACTGTCCAAAACTAGAAATGATTAAAAGTGCTAAAAATATCAAAATTATTAAGACTTGAAGTCTTTTTTCTCTGCGATACCAATCTTCAAGCTTTTCTCGATATTCCGGCTTTTCAATATAGTTTTCAGACTTGGTAGTTGCTGGTTCAAATTCAGTCATATCTCATCACATCAGTTGATTAAGTAGAGTAGTGTCTAGGTCTGGTTAGTTTACTCTTTTCCGGTGAAGCATTTGGAGCCTAGCGCTACGCGCAAGTCAGAAGTTAGAAGTCAGAAGTCAAAAGTAAGCTAGGACTAGGTTTCGGAGTTTAGAAATGTTAAACATCTGAATGCGTAGTGCTATAGCTTTGGTTTTACCTATAATTTGTCGTCCAAATCCCCAAACTCATACTAGTCCTAAACGTTATAATTTTTTTAAATCCTCCGGTATTTCGCAATAGGTATACTCTGAACTAGGAGTATATTTTTTGAGGTATTCTCCATCCAGTATTGACTCAAAATAATTATTAAGATGTATTCCGCCAATATCATCTATCTGGTTTAATTCTTTTTGAATTTCATGTTTAACAGTTTTTCCATCACGAAATGCATTACTGGCTTGAATGCTTCTCCTATCCTTTTGTCTTAATATTTCTTTTAAATTGGGATAATTTTTGAGTTTTAAATAATAAATTCCTTCAAATAAGTCCCAGGTGTAAACTTGAAGGTCAACATTGGGTTGAGCATCTTTGATTTCAAAGGGCAAAGAAACTATAAAAATAACACTTTTAATTTTAGGGTCACGAATTTGGAGATTTCTCTCCAGACTTAAATTTAAAACTTGTTGCTCATCTTCCCTAGACCATTTCCAAGCTAAGCAACTAGCTTTTTTATAAACCCATCCGTCGTTATGGTTATCAATACGTCTGATATAAAAACTTTTAGCTTGATGAGAAAATGTTAATAATGTTACAATCTTGGGAGTATATCTATGATTCAGTAAACTCTTGGTATCTGGAATTTCTTGTCTTGAGTTTACAGGAATTCTCAAGACAAGCTTTTGAGGTGAGCATTCTTGATTGCCAAAAATCTCGTTATAGATAGGCTCATTAGACTGCACACTTATACTTCGAGCTTCTTCAGTTTGAATGTGACAGGGACTAATTTGAGTGGTACAGGAGTGTAGCCCGATACTATTGAAGATAAGAGTGACAAGAATTCCTAGATAGCGGTGCGACCCCGGCGAGGTTCCTTCGCCATGGGAACGCGCACCAAGACATCGGAAGAGTTTATTCATGCAAAACTGTATCATGAAATGACTTGAAAGATGCTGTACGCTAGCACTTTCCAGTTGAGCGTTCATGCCTACAGGATTACCTAAGGAATCTTTTGCCGACCTGGGACGATCTATGATGGAAAGGATATGCGATCGCGTTAGATGCATCTCACTAATGATCTTCTAAGGTCACCGCAGACTTCCGGATTGTTGGCAAAATTAGCATTAAGTCGTTTTTCCAACTCCTCTAGTAGCCCTTCTAGCTCCTTAATTTATACTTCCGCTTCTGCCTTGCGATTCCAACCTGATTGGATCTCTGATTGACACTCCCCACGGCGCTTATGCCGGGGGATTCTTGGATCGTAGACCCGTCTTGCTCGACCAGGCCGGAGCCAGGAAGAGTAGAGGACAGATCTCCCCAAGCGTTTTGGAAGGTTCCGGTGTGCCCCACCGTACCCAAGGCTCTACTTAAGATATTTCGAGCGGCGTTGTGGTCTCGATCTAACTGACATCCACACTTGCAAACATGGGTTCTAGTTGATAACGATTTCTTGACCACTTCGCCACAGTTGGAACAATTCTGACTTGTATAAGCTGGATTCACTGCAACAGTTATCCGACCAAACTTTTTCCCAAAATATTCCAACCATTCCCGGAACTGATACCAACCTGCATCATTGATAGACTTGGCAAGACAGTGGTTTTTAACCAGGTTCTTAACCCTCAGATCTTCATAGGCGACCAGGTCGTTAGACCGGATTACGCAACTTGCCAGTCTCTTGGCATGTTCTTCACGTTGCCTACTTATTTTGAGGTGTGTCCTGCCTAGTCTATTAATGGCTTTCTTTCGGTTAGCAGAGCCTTTCTTTTTTCGAGAAACCCGACGCTGATAAAACCTTAAACGTTTCTCACCTTTTCGGTAAAATCTAGGATTAGGCTCGGAATGTCCATCAGAGTCTGTATAAAATTCTTTTAGTCCGACGTCTAGGCCAACAGTAAAACCAGTAGCTTCTAATTGCTCATAATTGTCTACTTTGACACAAAACTGGACATAGTACCCATCGGCTCTTTGAACAATCCGAACTCGCTTAATTAGCTTCTGGTCGAAACACCACAAGTCCCAGGTACCTTTGAGCTTGACTTGCCCAATGCCTTTCTTGTCGGTAAATTTTATGAACTTCTTATCTGGGGATAACTTCCATCCAGATTGCTTATACTCGACTGACCTAGAATGTTTCTTAAAGCGAGGATAACCCTTCTTCCCAGGGACTTGATTCTTGCAGTTATCAAAGAAACGTTTGATAGCACGTTCTACGTTCTCAACAGAGGCTTGACAAGCATGACTATTGAGGTCTTTAACAAACTTGAATTCATCTCTTAATTGAGTGTTATAGCGATAGAGTTCTTTCTTTCGGGTCCCACGATTGTCCATCCAGTACCGAAGTACCTTGTTGCGGACAAAACGAGCCGTTCTAATAGCTTCATTTATTGCTAACTTTTGAGGCTCTTTGATAACAGCCTTGAACTCCATAACCAACACTTAAAATCACCTCCTTGGTATTGATATCTTGCTTTCTATTATAGTCGATATTCTAGCACAAAAGTTCCTGGGTGGTTAGGGAATAAATTCCCTGCGGGCTAACCCCATGGTTTGAAGTTACCGTAAGGAGAGTGGAGCCTTAATCAATAAGTTTTAACCTTTTTATGCATAGCCTGCCAACCATAAAGGCTCCACTCTCCTAAGGTTTCGTCTCCGGGATAGAATCCAGGGGCTTGCGCCCTTAGATTTTTCGGTCAAAAATACCCTAGGTGCGCTTTCCGCATCTAATTATTAAATTCGCGCTTTGGTGCGAGCCTAGGGCGCGAGCAATACCTCGCGCCCTAGGCTCGCGTCTTTCGGCAAAGCCGACGCGGGGCGCGAACGGGCGCGCACCTCCAGCATTTGTGTCTGGGCAACCAGACTAGGATCATCTTGACTTCTAGCAAACTGCTCTACCAACTCGCTGCGACTGCTCTTCAACCTCTTGGCCAATTTGTCTAGTTTCTTAATGCTGCTTGGCGTTAGCATGTTTGTTGACTCGGATTTTATATTCTCCTTGTGTTGTCTGTGTGCTTCTCATTCCTTGGGCTCATCGCCTACACACCCAAGTTATATCAGAAGCTTATTTTAAGCATAGACACTTGATAACTTAATTAACATAATTACACCATGTATTGGAATTAAGTCTGTGGATTTAAGTCTGTAAGTAGCCCATCACTCGGTTCGATGAAAATGGGACTACAAAACTTTACCTAGAATACAACAAGCAATTAATAGGAGTGCATCAATGAGCTATAAAGACGAACTATTTCCTTGGCGCATCATCCGCCATCTGCCTAAATGCCAGCGAATCGTTGTTGCTCGCTTTCGCCGCCGCAATCAAGCAGAAGCCCATCTGCAAGCACTGCGCTGCTTAATACCAGATGCTCGCTTCACCCTCATGTTCGACATCACACTAGATGACATTGTCCCAGCTATCGCTATGACACAGCACTCATCTCAACCAAATCATCAATAAAACCAAATTCTTGGCTCTAATCACTGTTTTATTTCGCCGCATTAAAGCGCCTAGGAAGTTTGCCATCATTACTAAGCGCCAAATTGCCAGACTTAGGAGCATTCCTGAATCCTGGATTCTCAAAATCTAGTTTTGGTTTTATGTTCTGTTTTTCGATGGCCTAAAGGCCACGCTACGCGAACGCCGAGACACAGTAGAGCAATTGATGAGCAAGGGTTAAGCTGGTAAACTGGAAAAACGCACTACTAGCGAACAGCTACAGCAGTTGCAGCATGCCATCTAATGGGACTACAAAAATCTGCAACTTCAAAAAGCACCCCTAACCATCAGATGACATAAGGGCTACGGCCTAATGGGATTTTCGCGCTTTCGTGGATCTTGGCAAATTGACATCCTCCCCCCGCTAAATCTCGCGATTATAGCGGGGGATTCCTAAGACTCACGACTTAGGTTTCTGCTTCCTTCTCCCTTTGGGGGAGTTTTTCACACCAGCCTTCCGAGATTTACTCTCTTTCGCCGTAGGCGACGCTACGCGAACGGGTCTTACGGTCGCTCCACAGACTGACACGGCAAGCCCTGCCGCCAAAATATTAATTGATGCATTGATATCGCGATTAGCCCGAAGGGCTACGCTACGCGAACGTGGCGAGTATTGCAAGATGGACAATCCCATTCACGAATACTTAACGGCAAAGATTCGACGCGATTTAAGCATACAGAACACAATTTACTACTGGGGAACCATCTATCAATTGAGACAGCCTTGCGACCATACCATTGTGATTTATACTTGACCTGACGGATTATCTCTCCCCAGTTAGCATCACTGATAACCTGAGCTAGCTTGCGATTTTTGACCATATTTTTCACCGCCAAGTCCTCAAACACAATCAATTGGTTTTCTTTGACCAGTTGAGTAGTTAGCTTGTGAGTAAAATCTTTTCTAGCGTCCTTAATTTTTGCGTGTATTTTAGCTACCTTCAATCTGGCTTTGTAACAATTATTAGAACCTTTTTGTTTTCGTGACAAAGCTTTTTGATATTTGGCCAGTTTTTTCTTTAGTTTTTTAAAATGTTTGGGGTTACTGATCTTATCCCCGTTACTAGTTGTGATTAAACTAGTAATTCCCAAATCAAATCCAACCTGCTTATCTGTCGTGGGCAAAATCAAGTCTCTATGGTCGTTAAACCTGATTGAGATATGCCATCGATTAGATGGATCTAAGTTGACTGTAACGGTAGTTGGTTCACAGTTTATAGGCAGTTGACGACAAAGCGCGAATAGGTAAAGGTTCTTTGCATTTAGCAAGATAGATCTGACCATCTTTCCATTTAAATGCCGATTTTGTAAATTCTGCACTACCACCATTGCATTTTTTCTTGAAATTGGGATATTTAGCGCGACCTGCAAAGAAATTAGTAAAAGCAGTTTGAAGGTGTCTTAATCCCTGTTGAAGTGGAACACAACTGACTTCGTTCAGAAAAAATAACTCATCAAGTTTCTTCCATCCTGTCAACATGGAGGAAGTTTCTTTGTAACTGATTCGTTCTTGGCGTTCGTACCATCCTTTTGTTCTAGCGTCTAAGGCTTTGTTGTAAACCAACCTTACACAGCCTAGAGTTCTCCTCAACAGAGTCTCCTGTTCAGGTGTCGGATAGAAACGGTAACGGTAAGCTTTTTCAACCATACTCACATTTTAAAATATTCCGTGTGAGATGTCAAGTAGACGCAATTCCTCTCCCGCTAACCCTGCGGGTATAACGGGAGTCTCCTTGCTCTTAAAGATGAAATAGAACCGACCTCAGCCACTGTGAATCAAAAACTTATCCTGATCTGGTATCGCAACGATTTACGGATCCATGACCATGAGCCATTCTATCAAGCTGTCCAGGAAAAAGCTCAAATTATCCCCCTGTACTGCTTTGATGAGCGACAATTTGGTACTACCTCCTTTGGTTTCCCAAAAACCGGTGCATTTCGCGCTCAGTTTTTGCTCGAAAGTGTAGCGGACTTGCGGAATTCTTTGCGATCGCTTAACCCTGCCAATCTCAGGAAATCTGTTGGTAGTAATCTTGGTAGTAATTTAGTGGTGCGCCGGGGTTTACCCGAACAGATTATCCCATCTTTAGCAAAAGAACTAGGAATCTCAGCAGTTTACTATCACCGGGAAGTCACCTCAGAAGAGTTAGCCGTCGAATCCGCACTCAAAAAGGCGATTGCTCAAATTGGCGTAAAAGTCAAGTCGTTTTGGGGCACTACCCTATTCCACATCGATGAATTGCCCTTTGGTATTCCCCACATTCCCGAAGTATTTACCCAATTTCGCAAGCAGGTGGAGAAATCTTCCACAGTTTATCCCACCTTCCCCACTCCCAAAACTCTACCACCCTTACCTAAGGTAGATGTTGGTGAATTGCCTCAGTTAGCTGACTTGGGACTTGAACCACCAGTCCCTGATCAACGGGCAGTGTTAAAGTTCAAAGGTGGGGAAGCAGCTGGACTAGCCAGAGTAGATGACTATTTCTGGGAAAAAGACTGTCTTAAGCGTTACAAACAAACCCGAAATGGCATGTTGGGAGCAGATTACTCCTCCAAATTCTCCCCCTGGCTAGCTTTGGGTTGTCTATCGCCTCGTTATATCTATCAACAGGTTCAGGAGTACGAAATACAACGGGCTAAAAACGACTCTACCTATTGGTTAGTCTTTGAGTTACTGTGGCGCGACTATTTCCGATTTATCTGTGCCAAGCATGGTAATCGAGTCTTTCACCAATCGGGATTACAAGGGGTAAGCATACCGTGGAAGGTGGACTGGAAGAGATTTGACCTGTGGACCGAGGGAATGACTGGTTTTCCCCTAGTTGATGCCAATATGCGGGAATTAACAGCCACAGGCTTTATGTCCAATCGGGGTAGACAAAATGTTGCCAGTTTCCTGACCAAGAATCTGGGGATAAACTGGCAGATGGGAGCGGAGTGGTTTGAGTCGCTGTTGATTGATTATGATGTGTGTAGCAATTGGGGCAACTGGAACTACACAGCTGGGGTAGGCAATGATGCTCGGGGTTTTCGCTATTTTAATATTCAGAAACAATCCAAAGATTATGATCCCCAGGGACAATACGTAAAACATTGGCTACCAGAACTTACTTCTGTCCCTGCCAAGAAAGTCCATCAACCCTGGACATTATCATCGGATGAGCAAAAGCGCTATGGGCTAAGAATAGGGGTAGACTATCCTCAGCCTGTAGTGGATTTGTGGAAGTCAGTCCAACAAAATGAGAAGGTCTACAATGCTGCTCTTAGCCGTCGGTCTTAGGCGTTGGTACAGCATTCTATGGGCTTTTCTTTTCGATGAAGTATTTCCAGTTGAGTGTTGACAGTCAACAGTTAACCTTCAACACTCAATTAGCCAGCCATCAATTAGCCAGCCATCAATTAGCCAGCCATCAATTTTTCCCTTTCCCTGTTGATGTTGATCAAAACACAGATAGACAGAATTATATGGATAAAACTGTGCCATCTATCTGTGTTTAGCAATCCTGGTTGGATTCCTTTTTTCCCGTACTCAGTTCTCAGGTCACGGCAGTGGTAACTTAAGGGCAGGGTGAGATTCTGAAGGACGAATTCGGTATTTAACCAGATTGGCGAGATCTTGTAGTTGACCAATGGCTTCAGCACCTTCCAACTTCATCAGTTCTCGGTCATCGCGCATTTCAGTCCAAGTGATCCCGTAATCTGAAACCAAAAATCGAATCAGGTGATTGTCCCCCAAGCTAACCATAAACGATGCGCTATTCATCTGACCACCACAGGTGTAGCAGGACGCTAAATAGCCTTGGTTTTCTAGTACAATTGCCAACGCCTGGAGATTCATTACTAAATCTCTGACAAATTGACGGTGCTCCTCTGCAAGTCGTATAAACACGTCTGTTCTCCAAACACCACTCCTAGATTTTAGAGCTTATATTCTTTCTTAAAAATTTAATCTTCATCTTTCAAGATAAATCAGGATAAAATTGGGGGATTTTTTCTAAAAAATAGACTCTTGTAAATCTTTTCCTTAATCTCTTGCCTTGTTCTATCCCAAAATAAACCTGTCGGTCAAGGCAAATTGGCTCCCTTGTCACAATTTTCATGAGTCAAGGGATATACATTAGTAGTTTCTATATGTTTATGGAAATTCTTTAACTAACCTAACTACCGGTTGAAGTGCAACCGATAGTTACGTTTGATTAGCGAGCCTTAGATGTTAATTTACTTGCCACCAACCAAATCCAGGTCCTATAAATCTAACCGTTAGCCAGAAGACAATCATAAACACAATACCAGCCCAAGCTCCCCTAGTGGTCCATTTAACAAACTGCTCACCCTGACTTTTAGTTATCGGGAGCCATGGAAATATGTTGGCTTCTTTCCCGTAGTCTTCTCCCAGTGCTGCTTTACGGCGTTTTGCTTCACCCATAATCGTTTTTAATCACTCAGTGATAATCATAACCTATGCATTGAACAATGGTGGGCGTGAGCAGAGATGGTGTATAATTTCTTAACTTTAGGGGATGATCAGCATTGGCAACCTCAATAAATTTACTAAGTCGCCAACAGTATCATCACGGCTGCCCTTATCCCCCCGAAGATCGGGGGGCAGGTAAAAGGCAAAGGGATTAGGATAATTTCTTCAGCGTTTTATCAGTGTGGTGCCACCTTTTACCTTTTACCTTCAAATTACCTTCAAACCTGTACCTCTTCCAGCATCAATTTAGAACGCTTGAGTTCTTCTGAAAGGGGAACAGGGTAATGACCTGTGAAACAAGCAGAGCAGAAACTCTTGGAGTCTTTCCTTGTGGCTAGCATCATGCCCTCCCAACTCAGATAAGCGAGGGAATCCACACCAATATAATTGGCTATTTCTGCCACTGACTTGGTGGCGGCAATCAGTTGCTGTTGGTTATCCGTGTCTATTCCAAAGAAGCAAGGATGAGTGACTGGGGGCGAGGAGACTCGCATATGTATCTCAGCCACACCTGCATTACGCAAAGCTTTGATAAGTTTGCTGCTGGTGTTTCCTCGAACAATGGAGTCATCTACTAGTACCAGTCGTTTACCAACTAAGACATCTTTGAGGGGATTCAGTTTCATGCGGATGCCAGTTTCTCGCATACTCTGAGTGGGTTGGATAAAGGTACGACCTACATAGCGATTTTTAATCAGTCCCTCTCCATAAGGAATACCGGACTCTCGGGAAAAGCCGATAGCTGCAGGGACACCAGAATCGGGTACAGCAATCACCATGTCCGCATCTGGTGTTGACTCTCTTGCCAGCTGACGCCCCAGGCGTAACCGATAGCTAAACACAGTTTGATCATCCATTACGCTATCAGGGCGAGCAAAGTAAATCATCTCAAAGATGCAAACTTTGCGCTCTGGCTTTTGACTCCAGTGGAAGGAAGCAATGCCTTCGTCATTAATCCACACTAATTCTCCCGGTTCCACATCCCGCAGATACTCAGCACCGATAATGTCTAAACCACAGGTTTCTGATGCTAGGACATAGCCCCCAGAATTCTCACCTAAGGTGCCAATCACTAGAGGGCGAATGCCATTGGGGTCACGAACACCCATTATTCCAGCGGGTGTGCCAATCACTAAACTAAACGCTCCTTGGCAAGATTGAAAGGCACTCACTGCTGCTTCCAACCACCCTTTGCCATGGTTAACCTCTGTCGCGATCGCTAGGGCGATTAGTTCTGAATCCGTAGTGGTCATCAAGTTCGAGTTATGCTTTAGTAAATCATCACGTAATTGCATAGTGTTGACCAAGTTACCGTTATGAGCCAAAGCCAAAGGTCCTAAGGGAGTTTCCACCACGGCTGGTTGAGCATTAGCGATGTGGCTAGAGCCAGTGGTAGAGTAACGGTTATGACCAACTGCTATCTGACCAGGTAGCTGAGCCAAAATTTCTTCATTAAAGACCTGGGAGACTAGCCCCATATCCTTGTAGACATGCAGCTGCTTGTCATCAAAGGTAACAATCCCTGATGATTCCTGACCTCGGTGCTGTAGGGCAAATAGACCAAAGTAAGTCAGCTTAGCGACATCTTGCTCTGGTGCATAGATACCAAAGACTCCGCAAGCTTCCTCTGGCTTGTCCAAGTGCTGGGGATAGTCATCCTTGGACTGATCACAATATTGGTCAGAGGAAAGGGATTGGTTGGGCTTCATAACTATTATGGCTTGCTCCTAATTGCGGCATGAAGTCGGTGGAACCTAAATCCTCTGAGGATTGGTTCTGTATATTTAATTAAACTTAATGTTTCCTTAACGATATCACCTATAGGATATTATTGTGGTTCAATGTCGGCAATTGCTGGATATTCCTATGGCGGTTACTGCATTTTGCCCCCCGAAACCAAAGCTAAAACATAGCGCCTGCCTGACTTCGCACTGACGCGCTATAGTTACGAAATCCAAATCCCATTCCGGTTCCCTCAACCCAATACAAGGGGGTAGGACTTGGTGTTTTAAAGCCATTAGACACAAAGCAGTACCAATGGCTCCAGAAGCACCAAGAGTGTGACCAGTGGCTCCTTTGGTAGAACTGATTGCCACCCCTTGGGGAAATAGCTGCTGAATCAGCTGCGCTTCATTCTGGTCATTAAGTTTGGTTCCGGTACCGTGGGTATGGATATAATCAATATCTGTAGGAAATAGGTGGCTGCGGTCTAGACATTGTTTGATAGCTGCGATCGCACTCTGTCGATCTGGGTTAGGTGTACTGACATGATAAGCGTCCGAGGTCAAGCCAAACCCCAGTAATTTTCCATAGATAGGCGCTGCTCGACGATCAGCCAAATCCTCTGACTCCAATACCAATACAGAACCTCCCTCTGCCAACACCAAGCCTTGACGTTGCTTGTCAAAGGGGTAAGCACCAGTTTTTGCTAGAGCCCCCATTTTAGTAAATCCGGCTAGGGTTAGGGGAGTAATTGGTGCTTCTACAGCACCAGCAATGACTCGTTGGCATTGACCGGTTTGAATCAATTCAAATCCTTGAGCGATCGCCCAAATTCCTGTTGCACAAGCTGCCATTGGTGCTAGGACTGGCCCAAAGGAACCAATGTAATGGGCAGCAGCAATAGCTGGTTGATGGGGTAGAGTGTCTAACCAATGCTCTAGAGTTAAGATTTCATTTAAGCTATCGAATCCGGGATACTCTGGTTCGGTGTCGAGTTTCCCATGACTAGTCATCTGCTCCTGGGCTAGTTGCTCCCAAGCCGCCTGACAGCTACGACTGGAACCAATCACCACACCACAATCCTTTAGAGGGATGGTTAAGTTAGCATCTTCAACAGCATCTGCTACAACCTGGTAGGTCAGCTGTTCAATAGAAGCTGGTGTCTTACCAATCATAGCCAACGGTAGAGGTGATAAATTGGCAAAGGGTTGATACCAGCTAATAGCTGACTCACTGTTTAGCAAATGCTGCCAACTGGGTTTGAGGCGACCTAAAGCAGATACTAAACCAATCCCAGTAACGCATACCTGCACTGATTCATGTAAAGATAGTTTATCTTTATCTTAAGGTTTCTTCAGGTTTTCGATGCCTTGAGTGACCTTGACTGATTCAATGCGATCGCCTTGCTGAATTTTGTTTACCACATCCATACCTTTAGTGACTTTGCCAAATACAGCATAGTCCCCATCCAAGAAAGGCAGCTCTGCTAGGGCAAAGTAAAACTGTGAAGAGGCTGAGTCTGGCATTTGGGAACGAGCCATGGCCACAGCACCAGGAGTATGAGTCAACTCAGGATCACCAGGAATTCCGGCTGCCTTAAAGGTTTTGCTGTATATGGGTTGCTCTGCCCCCTTCGGCTTAATTTCTAATGGAATGTAGCGAGTTTCCTTCGTTTGTGGATCTATGAACCCCCCTGTGCCCAGAAGCTCTACTGGAAATTTTGGGTTTTTTCCTTGGGGATCACCACCTTGGACAACAAATGGTTGAGGTTCCTTTACCACTCGGTGAAACACTAGTCCGTCATAAACACCCTTTTGAACCAGATCCACAAAGTTGCCAGCTGTAATCGGGGCATTGGTGCCATCAACTTCAATAGTAATCGGGGAGCCTTTTACCCTCAGCTCAACAGTAGCTTCTTTGTCTAGTCGCGGTAAATTGCTGAATTGGGGATTGCTGCTGGTCTCAGAAGGAGTAGGGTTGTTTTCGGGAGTTGATGATTCCGTTGAGTTCGACGTTGAGCCACTGCATCCTGCTATTACCAGAGCTAACACTACTAACATCACAGATAGCCAGCGCCGGATATTCTTAATCATGCTTACTATAACTATATCTTTTTTTATTGGCAATTTACAAACCTTCCAGGGGAACTCCTAAGAAACGAGCCAGCTCTGCTCCCTGATTCTCTAATTCCAAAAGGGAGATGGGTTGACCAACACGAGTTAGAGGAACTTCCCGGCGATCCTTAGTGCGCACGTAGAGGACTCGGCGTGGATTTAGACCTTCTTTGATGTCTACTCGAATCGACTGGACATCTTCTGTACGGCAACTGAATTCGACTTCACGGTTTTTACCAGGAAACCCAGACCGCACTACTCTCACCATACCTGTTTCTTGGTTAAATTCATTGTAGCCTCCGCCGATATCCCAATAAATGGTTAGCCATAGGTAGAGAGATAGCAACAGTGCAGCAACACCATAGAACCCCATTGCTACCCCCTGAGGGATAAAAATTAGGTTGGTTGCATCTCCAATCGGGAGTAGATCCATCTTGAGATAACTCGAAAGCCCTGCCAGGAAAAATCCTATACCTCCTATAGATACAGCTCCTGCCACTAAATAGTTGCTCAAACGGCGAGAGCCAAGAACCGATTGTCGAAGTACCAGGTTTTCCAGTTGGTTGGTCGATGCTGCCATGAGAAGATGTGGTTGCCTCTAAGAAATCTGACTTGACAATAGTGCTGAGTCCGAGAGTATATCAGTTGATTTATGGATACTCCAGGGAGCTCATCTAGAACTTGTATCACATTTTTGACCAAGACAGGGAAATTATGTAACTTTTGACACCAAATCTAAAAAAAATCTGAGGAGTATGTGTAATTTTGTAAAATTTTTGGTATTTATTATTATTGTATGTAACGTTTGTAACCCCAGTCTCCTTATGGGAGAATCAAGTCAAGCGTTAAACTGTGTGATAGTTTAAGAAACATTAAGTCACCACAGCCTAACCTGATAGCCTGTGGCATCCCGTTAAAAGACAATCCTGTAAGAGGGAAGTGACTTAAAATCACTGAACTCTAAGGGAAATCCACCTCTAGAAGGGTGGGAGTGTCGCTAAAAAGACGTAAAAACGTCCCAATTTTGAATCCTTGCAAATCGTTATATGTATGAGGATTTGAATCTATGACAGTAGCAGTAGGACGCGCCCCCAGCACCAGAGGATGGTTTGATATCCTCGATGACTGGCTCAAGCGCGATCGCTTTGTATTCGTCGGCTGGTCCGGCATTCTGTTGTTCCCCTGTGCCTACATGGCTTTAGGGGGCTGGCTGACTGGCACCACCTTTGTAACCTCTTGGTACACCCACGGCTTAGCCTCTTCTTACCTAGAAGGTTGTAACTTCCTGACCGTAGCAGTATCCTCTCCTCCTAACAGTCTGGGACATTCCCTGCTGCTGTTGTGGGGACCAGAAGCTCAAGGAGATTTGACTCGCTGGTTCCAACTAGGAGGGTTGTGGAGCTTCGTGGCATTCCACGGAGCGTTTGGTCTGATTGGGTTCATGCTGCGGCAATTTGAAATTGCGCGTCTAGTAGGCATCAGACCCTACAACGCGATCGCATTCAGTGCGCCGATTGCAGTATTTGTCAGCGTGTTCCTGATGTACCCATTGGGACAGTCGAGCTGGTTCTTTGCTCCTAGCTTCGGAGTAG
>NZ_JAAHHU010000600.1:0-2681 GCF_010672095.1 Moorena sp. SIO3I6
CAAGGGTAATTGGTATAGAAAAGGGAACAGGGAACAGGGAGTAGGGAGTAGGGAACGATGAACAAAAATTATCACAATTAATTTAGGTACCCTATAACTGGCTCAAGTATAAGCTGTTGTGCATTTAAACTTTATATTAGTCAAATCACATCAAAAAGATAGATCCCAGTCCCCTTTTGCCAATAGCCATGCATGCTTTTTGCCTTCCTAAAAAGCATTTTAACCGTTTAGCTTACTTGAATATGATTCCGATATTCAGCAACGGCGAAGCGACCCGGTCAATTACCTTACATTGCCCTTTAATTATTCGTGAATCGACTCTCTCAACCACAACCAACAGATAGTGATCAATCTCGATGGCATGGCAGCCTTGAATTACGCTTTGCCTTAGCCCATGGAAAAACTCAACCTATTCACACCTACGCCAGAGCTCCCTTGAAGGTACAGCGACCGTTTTATCCAGAAGGGCTAGGGGTTTGTCACAGTGTGGTACTTCATACCGCTGGAGGAATGGTAGCAGGGGACAGGTTGTCTCAAGATATCCACCTTGAATCGGGTACTCATGCTTTAATCACCACTGCTGCTGCTAGTAAAGCTTATGGTAGGGGCAGTTCTAGCGCTAGTATAATAAACTATAGCGCTAGTTTAAACCAACCAGAAGTTAAAGAAAATTTATCTAGCGCTAGTTTACAAAAGCCAGAAGCTAGACAAATCAGATCTAGCGCTAATCAAAAAAACTATAGCGCTAAGCTAACAACCCCAGAAACTAGACAAATCATCCGGCTCCAAGTAGAGACTGGTGCTTGTTTAGAATGGTTGCCCCAGGAAACGATTGTATTCAATGGTGCAGTTTACCGGCAGGATTTGCGGGTAGAATTAGCGCCGGGAGCCAGTTGGTTAGGCTGGGAAATTACTCGATTTGGACGGAGTGCCAGAGGAGAAAGGTTTGTGGAGGGAAATTGGCGATCGCATACGGAAGTTTGGCAGCAAGGACATCCAACCTGGATTGACCGACAATGGTTACCAGCTAGCGAAGCCACCTTCTCTAGTCCTTATGGTTTAGCGGGACAACCAGTGGTAGGAACATTAGCTTTGGTAGGGGAACCGGTATCATCTGAGATTCTCGAACAAGCCAGGGAACTTTGGAGTGCTAGGGAGTATGTGGGGGAAGCTGGCGTAACTCAGCTGATGTCAGGATTATTATGCCGCTATCGTGGTGCTTCGACTGAGGAGGTGAGACACTGGTTTATAGAGGTTTGGCAACTGTTGCGTGTTAATCTATTCGGGCGTCCTATGATTAAGCCACGAGTTTGGCTATTGTAATGTCAAAATTGTTACTAACCAAAATTGCTACTAACCAAAATTGCTGCTAACCACACGATAAAACAATGCAACTGACACCCCAAGAAAAGGATAAACTACTAATTTTTACTGCTGCCTTATTGGCAGAACGACGCAAAGAAAAGGGGTTGAAGCTAAATTACCCAGAAGCCGTTGCCTACATTTCTGCGGAAATTTTGGAAGGTGCTAGGGAAGGACGTCCAGTAGCTGATTTAATGAGTTACGGCACCACGCTGCTGACCCGGGATGATGTGATGGAAGGAGTTCCCGAAATGGTGAATGAAGTCCAGGTAGAAGCAACCTTCCCCGATGGGACTAAACTGGTTACTGTACATGACCCAATTCGTTAGTCCCACAAAAAGCTTGATAAATAACTCTTTAACTCATCTTAAATCATCAGAAGATTCACCGAAGTTGACGGAGTTCTTCTGTGAGATGGATAAGTTGGTTTCTCAGGTCATTTATTTGCTCACTACTCAGTTGTGCAGTTCCTTGATGATCTACGATGTTATTTAGGCTATTCAGACAGTCATTAATCGTATAAAGACAGTTATCAACAACCTGGATTCGTTTCGTCAAGATTTCTTTGAACTTAGGCTCAGTTGATTCAAGAATAGTATTGTTGTTGGGTTGAGATTCATTCAGTTGGAACTTGAAAATGTTCCATAATTGAACTAGTGAAGGGAGTCCCATAAGCACCAAACAATGGTAAAAAAACTTTAAAAAAAGCAAACACCAGACAGAAAAAGTGAAAAAGTAGGGAGAGTAGTCATGACTATAGTCATAACTAATTTAATAATGCTATAATTTGCGAAAATAGTTGCCAAAATAAATTTCTGAATAACTGGCTGCTGAACAAGCAAAATTTTTCCATAAGTAGGATAAAATTTCTGGCCATTAGTATAGCTTTAAAAGCCATGTAAGATGTCAGAGTTGACCAAAAAGGAATCATTAACTGTAGAAATAGAACCATCAACGAGTTAATAAGTAAGAATTAAATAACACCTATATCGATTATTCAGAACAGACTAGAGAAGTCAGGATTAATTGATTAAAGACTGTGTAAAGAAAAGAGAAACTAGATAAAAAAATATGGTAATGGTAATCGGGAATAAGCAATAAGTAGTAGGGAATAAGCAATACAGCGGTTTGCAATTCAATTAGGTACAAAGTTCTGGGTTTTTAGGGATCCCCCCTAACCCCCCTTAGTAAGCTATGCTTTATAAACATATTTCTTTACAAAAAACTTGACAAATTTTAGGAATTATGAATAGGAAATAAATAGGGCTGGCTGCATGAAGGCAGAAGGCATACCCGACAAGGCTTTCAAGCCTTTTTTC
>NZ_JAAHHU010000601.1:0-2679 GCF_010672095.1 Moorena sp. SIO3I6
ACATTTAAAGTAGTCTATCAAGCGAAAAAATACCGACCACTTCTGGCAGAGATAGAAAGCAAACCACTAGAATCAGAAGAGCGAACATTACCACAGCAACCCGAAATTTTAAAACAATTAGAAGCAGAGTATGAAACTGTGCGGCGTTATCAACTTTTGGTTGACTATCTTAAGAATGAAGTAGCTAGAGTATTGGGGTTCAAAGATTTTAAACAACTATCTCCTGAGGAAGGTTTCTTTGAAATGGGAATGGACTCTTTGATGACAGTAGAATTGAGAGATAAACTGCAAAAAAGCTTGAATTGTTCTCTGCCAACAACGTTAGCTTTTGAATTTCCAAATATTGTTAGTTTAGCCAACTACATTTCTTCAAAAGTACTTGGTTGGGAGTCAAATAAAACAGATCAGTCGCAGTTATCAGTTGCTCAAGAACAAAAAAAAAATCAAATTTTAGAGGTAGAAAATTTACCAGAAGAAGATGTTGAATCTTCAATTATTAAGGAATTAGCAGACTTAAACACGTTACTGGAGGGAAATTAGAAATGAGCAATTCACCAGATAAAAAAGAGAAGCTATCTGCATCAAAACAGGTACTTGTAGCACTTAAGGAAGCAAAAACTAGAATAGAGGCACTAGAATATGCCAAAACAGAACCAATTGCAGTTGTTGGTATGGCTTGTCGCTTTCCTGGAGGAGCCAATAGCCCCCAAAAATTATGGCAATTACTGTCTGATGGAGTGGATGCAATTACAGAAATTCCTCCCCAACGCTGGAATGTAGATAACTACTACGACCCCAACCCAGAAACTCCCGGAAAAATATCTACCCGCTTTGGAGGATTTTTACAGGAAGATATAGCTCAATTTGACCCTCTGTTTTTTGGGATTTCAGAGCGAGAAGCTATCAGCATTGACCCACAACATCGCCTACTCTTGGAAGTAAGTTGGGAAGCACTGGAAAATACTGGATATATTCCTCATAGATTAGTTAATAGTTTAACAGGGGTATTTATAGGTATCACTAATTGTGAGTATCAAGTGATTACCGGACAAGCTACAGAAACTAATATCGCCCCCTATGCAGTCACTGGCTTACCATTGAATGCTGCCGCAGGTCGTTTATCCTACACTCTGGGACTAACTGGCCCATCTATGGCAATAGATACAGCCTGTTCTTCTTCTCTTGTTGCTATCCATCAAGCCTGTCAAAGCTTGCGATTGCAAGAATGTCAAATGGCTTTAGCAGGAGGGGTTAATCTCTGGCTATTACCGGACGCATTCATTGCGACATCCCAGGCTCAAATGTCATCTCCTGATGGCCGATGTCAAACTTTTGATGAGGAAGCTAATGGAACTGCCTGGGGAGAAGGATGTGGTATGTTGGTGTTGAAACGTTTGTCTGATGCACAAGCGTCAAAAGATCAAATTTTGGCAGTTATTTCAGGTTCAGCAGTGAATCAGGACGGACCAAGTAGTGGGTTTACAGTTCCAAATAGTTCATCCCAGCAACAGGTAATTCGTCAAGCTCTGAAAATGGCGAAAGTCAAACCATCCCAAGTAAGTTATGTAGAAGCTCACGGTACAGCAACTTCTCTGGGAGACCCAATTGAACTTAGGTCTTTGGCAGAAGTATTTGGGGAAGAACGTTCTGCACAAGAGCCGTTGATGATTGGCTCTATTAAAACTAACATAGGTCATCTAGGATCTGCGGCTGGGATATCTGGGGTCATGAAAGTAATATTGCAAATACAGCATCGACAGATAGTACCTCATTTGCACCTGAAAAATCCCACCGGTAAGTTCAACTGGAAGAACTCCCCAATTGTGGTAGCAACTCAACCAACTACTTGGGATAGGAATGAGCCTAGTGTAATTGCAGGAGTAAGTTCCTTTGGAGCTAGCGGTACTAATGCTCATGTAATTATCGAAGAAGCTCCCTCAATAGTCAAAAGTCAGAATGTTGTTGAACGTCCGGTTCATCTATTAACGCTGTCAGGAAAAACAGAAAAGGCTTTAGAAAATTTAGTCAGTAATTATCAAAATTATCTAAAAACTCATCCCGAGTTAGCCCTAGCAGATGTCTGTTATACAGCCTCTACAGGCAGAGCACATTTTAATCATCGACTAGGTGTTATTGCATCTTCCCCCACAGAATTAATGGAGAAACTGCTGGGATGGAAAACTCAGTCAGAATTAATAGGAGTATTTTCAGGACAACCAAATAGTGAAAGTCCGAAAATAGCATTCCTATTTACAGGCCAAGGTTCCCAGTATGTAAATATGGGAAGACAACTATATGAACAAGCACCAACTTTCCGTCAAGCTTTAGAGGAATGTGACCAAATTCTCCAACCCGATCTAGAAACATCCATATTAGAAATCATCCACCCCAAAGATGCACAAAAGTCAAGTATTTTAGACCAAACAGCTTACACCCAACCTGCCATATTTGCCCTGGAATACGCCCTGTTTAAATTATGGGAATCATGGGGAATCAAACCCAATGTAGTCATGGGTCACAGCGTTGGAGAATATGTAGCAGCTTGCATTGCAGGAGTATTTAGCCTAGAAGACGGCCTCAAACTAATAGCGATGCGAGGAAAGTTGATGCAAAAATTACCCTCTGGTGGTGAGATGGTATCGGTAATGGCATCAGAATCTCAGGTAACAGAGGCTATAA
>NZ_JAAHHU010000602.1:0-2678 GCF_010672095.1 Moorena sp. SIO3I6
ATTCAAGGCTAAGTATCGCCAAGCCATGGATGAGCTACCCATTGATGATGCCACAGCGGATCGGATTGTGGAAGAAGCTAATGCTGCCTTTGGCATGAATATGAAGATGTTCCAGGAACTGGAGGGTAACCTGATTAAAGCCATTGGTATAATGCTATACAACACCCTTACCCGTCGTCGCGTTCGTGGCAGCACAGAACTAGCTACAGCTGAGTAAGCTTATTGCACAAACTGCGATTAGCACCAAAGATGGGTGGCGACTAATCACCTTAACTAGAAATCAAGGCGATTAGCTCTCGTCTCCTGTGATTAGTTATTAGTAGTTAGTAGTTTGGAGGTAAGCATTCAGCCTATCGCTATCAGCGATTAGCTTATGTGCTAGGCTGGATGCTTACGTTTTGAGTACTAACTACTAATTGACAATCTAATGTTGCAAAATTTTAAAAATAATTAACATAAAATTAACATAAATATAACTGATCAGATTGAAATTCATAGCCTCCCTGTTTAGAATAAAAGGCGAAATACGTCAAACAAAGCTTTTCTGCTGTGGAGGAAGCCTTTTTTTTGGTTTAGGTAATTCACAAATGTGAAGACTAGCCGAAATAGAGAACCTAAATAGCTGGAGTAAACGTTTTCAAGATTAAGACCCCTACTAATTAACACCCCTACTACTCAGAAAGACAAAGCCTTTCACAGCAAATTGAAATTGAGTCAATCTACTATTGACTCAAGATTAGAGTCTGTCAATGGTTTTGAGGTAAGTCTTTTCAAGATCTACCATAAGAAGTCCCGCCCTGTACCAATAGGTCAGGGTGGGCAACAATTTTGGGCAGGGTATTCCGGGGTGCTTATTGGAGTTTTTTTTTGGTAAACCAATACTTTAAAAGAAAGAAAAACTGAGCTCGTGTTAGGTGCGCTTTCCGTGATGGCGAACGCGCCCCGCGTGACCTACGGTCAAGGGATTGCTCGCCATCACGGGTCGCACCTCCAGTGGTGCGCGGTAGTGTTTATAGTTGTTGTTGTTTTGCTAATAGGTAATGGAGAATGGGTAATGGGTCGGGAGTAATTTTCTTAGCACTTACCACTTACTACTTATCACTTAATTATTAGCAATTAATTATTAGCAATTAGCCAAGATATACAATAGCAATGCTCCCAGACATGATCTGAGTAGCGTATCTTATGCAATGCCATTGAGCGATCGCCAAGCATTCCGGCAGCACGATTGCTCTTGAAGCTATTGTTATTTTCAAAAATCAAATAAAGAACGAACGATGAATCAAACTATTTCAGATGCAGCAATGGTAACTCAACAGGGAAAATTTTCTACTACCAATAATTATACCATAACAACGTTTAAAGGCTCTGGTGGCGATATACCTGATGGCAAAGGCAGCTTTCTGGATAACATTATCGTTAAGGAAAATTTCCAGGTTAAGGAGGTTAGCGTCAAGCTACACAATATGGTTCACACCTGGGTAGGTGACCTAGTAGTGAGCTTACGCCATGGGGAGACCGGAATTGTAGTCGATTTGTTCCAACAACCGGGTAAACCAAACTTTTCCTCCAGTGGCTACAGCAGCGATATCAAGGGAGATTATAGTTTCAATGACCACAATTCAGAGGACTTTGAGGCAGCTGCTGGAGCTAATACCGTTGTCCCTAGTGGGAATTATCACCCTGTAGAATCCTTATCAGCATTTGATGGTCTTTCTGCAGCTGGAAGCTGGCAGCTGATCATCAAAGATAACGCGGCTGGTGACTCGGGTTCCCTGGGTTCTTGGAGCTTAGATTTGGGGTATACTCAATCTGCTTAAAGCTACTATCGGAATTGGTGATTATTGCTGTCACCATCTGTTGATGCTTGGGTGGAATTCCTGTTGACAAGTTGGTAACTCTCCCATTCACCACAGGTGATGCATAGGTGATGCATAGGCAAAGCAGAGGATTTTGGCTGAGTGCTTCTGAGGTCGGGGCGTAAGACCTGTTCGCGGTCGAAAGGTGTTTAGCAGGCAGTCTTCTGTCAACTTGGAAGCCCCTTGCTCAGCATAACTAGCAAGGGGTATAGCACTACGCATTCAGATTAAGACATTTGTAAACTCCGAAACTTACTCATAGCTTACTTCTGACTTCTGACTTCTGACTTCTGACTTGCGCGTAGCGCTATATACCCCTCTTAAGCGTAAAATTGAATATCCTCCCCACAGTGATCTACTAGGTAACACAGAGCCCGGAAACGCAGGCTAGCTAATTGCTCATAGAGAGGGTTGAGCTTACATAGGGGAGGGATGTGTAGTACTAAGTGACCGAAAAGTTTTAAATCCCGCTCAAAGGGACATTGACCAGGAATAATTTTGGATAGGAATCTAGCTAGGGTTTGATCTGTAATTTCTATTTGATCCAGCCATTGGCGCACAGGTTTTAGTAAGTCAACACGTTTTTTGGGCAGTGGCTCAGGCGGAGTGAGACTGCTATTGAGATCAGCTACCTCTGAGAGGGATGGATTAGTACTTTGCTTGTTGGTTGTGAACATGGCTATACATCTCTAAATTTAATCAATAAAGTCCTCAGCAAAGGTATCACTGTGGAATGCCTTTTACAGAGTTCTAGTTAAGTAGGTAGACATCCAGTAATCAAACACGATTACTATTGCGCTGTATTGCCATATTGGCGGT
>NZ_JAAHHU010000603.1:0-2678 GCF_010672095.1 Moorena sp. SIO3I6
TGGATCTGGGAACAGGGGAAAAATATTGTGTACCTTATTAGGCTAGAAACCGTTATACAATGCCTGTGAGGTACTCACGCTATAGCGGTAGGTTTGGTGTGGGTACCTCACACGGATTGCTGTGGATCCTCTGGGGGAGGATGTAACCCCCCTTTGACCCAAAGTTGTCGAGATTTCACGATGAATTTTTCACTGCGACGCTCGTCGTTGAGATCTAGTCGAGCGCAGGTTGCTCGTCCTGTTGGGCTGGTGCCTATAATGCGCAGACCATCGGCTGTCCAGATGAAATGATCAGACCATGACTGTAAACGAGGGTTGAACAAGGGAACTTCGTTTCCGGTATCGGGATCAATTCCGGTTGTGAAGTTGTAGCGCCTTTCGTTGCAGCGACGGCAGGCTAAGGCAAGATTATCTAGACGATCAGTTCCCCCCAATGATTTTGGCCAAAGATGATCGACCGAAAGGGGTGCGTTGCTGAGGATTTCGGGATAGTGACAATATTCACATTGAAATACTGCCCGTTTTCTGAGCTGCTGGTAGAGCTGTTTAGGAATGGGCATTGGCAGCTTCAGCCATGATAACTGCATTGATATAGCTGAAAATATCATCCAGTTCGCCAATGGCTTCTAGCTCCAGTGTTTCGTCTGGAGTGAGTTGATCGTCTTTTTTCTTATCGAGCAGGGTTTGCATCCGCTCCCCAAGCTCATCGGTGAATTTGAACAGGGTTAAGTTATTAGTTCGCTCAAGGCGAAGTCCTTGATGCAAAAAGGTGGATGGTTTGATCCCGATAGCAGTCATAGTTGTTTTTATGAGGAATCTTATTGATTTTAGCAATTCCGCTCACTAGCGTTACTTGGTCTAGAGGTTTGGGAATTCTAGAGGATAGTTATTGCCCACGACATGGTTCAGTCTCTAGGAAAGCCTCATGGTCACCACAGATTTATTGACATTGCTATCTAGGTCGGATCAAAACCAACCCTTCAACAAACCCTTAAACCAACTCCTGACTTTGCCCATTGCCTGTTACCTAGTGGCTCAGATGCCCTTGGTCTGCTCAGCTCAAATTGTTCCAGATAATACTCTATCCAACAATTCCATTGTTACAGCAACGATCAGTGTCAGTAACTTCCAAAGCAATGACCGCCTAGATCCAGGACTTGGGGAAGCTGGGGATATTGAGATTGTGGCAAACACCATTGAGCTTTTCAACAGTGGATCTCAAAATCCCAATGGTGGCGGTATTACCGCATCCAATTACTCGGCGGGAGGAGGCAATATTACTATTTCCGCTAATCAAATCAAAACTGATCGAAGCACAATCACTGCCACCTCTGAGCTTAGCGGCGGTGGTGATATTGACATTACCAGTGACTTACTATTCCTTTCAAACCAGAGCGGGATTAGTACCAGCGTTAGGGACAGTACTGGTGGTGGGGGTGATATTAAGATTAATAGTGATTTTGTAGTTATTGTCGAAAACAGTAACATCACCGCCAACGCCATATTTGGTCCTGGAGGTAATATTCTTATTACTACTCAAGGTCTGTTTCTGTCTCCAGATAGCCAGATTACTGCCAGTTCTGAATTTGGTGTCGATGGTGTAGTCAACATTAGCAACCCAGACCCAACTCAAAACCTAGGATTAGTCCCATTACCAGCAACTATAGTCGATACTGGTCTACTGATTGCCACAGGTTGTAGCACCGATGATCAGCAGAATTCATTTGCTCTGACTGGACGAGGGGGCTTACCCACTGACCCCACTGACCCCCTCAAAGGTGAAACCATTTGGATAGATTGGCGAGATTTCTCGGCCACCAGGCGTCAATTGTATCGGGCTGCTCGCAATCGCGGCAAAAAACCCGATCAACAACCCCAAGCGACCGCGAAAAAGCCACCAATTATTGAAGCTCAAGGATGGATCATCAATCAGGATGGAATTGTGGAGTTAGTGCCTTATCCCACTGGTCCTGAGCTCAAACCAGTATTGAATACTGCCATCAACTGTCATAATCTCAGGTAACTATAACCTGATCATCAACAAAGGTCATCAATAAACCCTTACGCATACATTAGAGTCATAAAACGAATGCGATTGACATACAGTCACGCTACGCGATCGCATATATCAGCCTGGGATACTCAAAGCATAGATTTACCAGAATAAAGTGAAAATTATCCTTAAGTTTCAATTACCAAGGTCATTTTATCCAGCCACTGTAGTCTATAGAATTTGCAAATATATCATCAAGCCCAGCCGTCTATAATTTTCTATGATTTTTGAATATTTTGATGACATAACTAGTTTAGTTATATAGAAAAAGGAACAGGGAACAGGGAACAGGGAACAGGGAGTAGGGAGTAGGGAGTAGGGAGTAGGGAGTCGGGAGCAGAGACTTCCGAGCAGCCAGGCAGAGAGCTCTTGGAGGTTTCCACGCCACTTGATCATCTCACTTTTCACACGTCCCACACGTCCCACACGTCCCATACTTCCCACACTCCTTCTCTTTCCCTGAATAGTTTAGGGACATAAAAGTTTTAGTTGCGTCTGTTTTTAAGCAGAAACAATTGGCAGAATAACTTTCCTTTTACCTATACTAATCAATATAGTATTTTTCCTATTAATGAAGTTGTAAATACCTGTTGTAAACACCTATTTTTTCCCGATTCCCGATTCC
>NZ_JAAHHU010000604.1:0-2677 GCF_010672095.1 Moorena sp. SIO3I6
TTTAAAGCCCCGTCCTTATAGGACGGCTTTCTTTTTAAGCTAAAACTTGACAGTTTTCACAGAGCGTGTTATTATCTTATTATAAACAATAAACTAAGAACCTAGATAAATACTATCTAATCAATAAGTAGGCAACGTAAAAAATATGTACGAGATACATATTGCGTAATTTGGTCTAACGACTTAAACGTCTATGAAAAAAGTTAGATTAAAAAAGTATCTATCTATTTATAAAAAAGAAAGGTACGGTGGGGCACACCGAAACCTAGATCCATTATCTAAACGATGCACGGAGATTCGGCCTCTACTCAATCTGGTCGGGACCTGATTGAGCAAGTTGAGTCGTTGATTAAGTGCGGCTTGTTCTAGGTAGGAGCCTTCAGAAACTGGAGGGGTATGACTTAGGGAATTCGCGGGTAAAATACCCGAATTCTAACTGTCTATTGGATGGTGGTGAAAAGCCCACCCCATTAAGAGATATGTGACTCCTTATCTGGCCACACCGAGTAGGCGGCAACCTACAGAGTGAAGCTGGCACCAGGGCGGAATCAGAGGTGAAACAGATTAGCCACACTGCCGCTAAAAGGGAGACGACATGGGTAGATTAACGAAAGTCCTTAAAAAATGTCTAAACGACAAGCCGCAATCTGAACTTAAATGCGAGACTTCATCCCTTTATTCTCACAGCGTTTGTTAATCGATAGCTGTAATCTCCGAGAAGAGGATAGGCAAATTGGACTGCCCTAAATCGTCAAAACAATCCAACAGACGGAACAAGTAAAAACGACAGCAAAACATGGGTCTGAGGAACGGTCGAAACCTCGGTAAACTATGCCAAGTCTAATCCCCACTGTCGGGTAGGATGTGCCCGGAAACTGGGCACGGGTATCCAGAATACACAAACCAATGGAGAGCATAGTTAGACGCATGTCAATAAGATATAGCGAACTCTGGAAAGGACAACAGTGGAAGAAACTCCGCCAAAATCTTTTCCGCCTACAAAAGAGAGTGTATAAAGCAGTTCGAGATGGTGACCTGAGAAAAGCCCGGTCTCTACAAAAACTGATTCTGAAATCCCGTTCAGCTCAACTTTTGGCCGTCCGTCAAGTGACCCAACTAAATAAGGGCAAAAAGACTGCGGGAATCGATGGCCAGTCAAGCCTCTCTTATAAACAGAGAATGGCATTGGTGGAAACACTGAACGACTATGCCGCAGACTGGAGGCATAGCCGACTACGGGAAATCCCTATCCCTAAAAAGAATGGGAAGACCCGGATGTTGAAGATACCAACCATTACAGATAGAGCATGGCAGTGTCTAGCAAAATTCGCCCTCGAACCGGCTCACGAAGCCACATTCAGTGCCGATAGCTACGGTTTTAGAACAGGAAGAAGCGCCCAGGATGTCCAAAAGCGCCTCCAACTACACCTGAAATCAGATAAAAACGGCATTAACAAGAAGGTGATTGAGTTAGACATAAAAAAGTGCTTCGACCGCATCTGTCACACCACCATCATGGAAAGGTTAATTGCACCATCAGGCTTAAAATACGGGATATTCCGATGTCTTAAAGCAGGAGTTAATCCCGAATTCCCTGAGCAAGGAACCCCACAGGGTGGAGTGGTAAGCCCCCTACTAGCCAATGTCGCTCTAAACGGAATAGAGGATATTCACACTAGCTTGCGATACGCAGACGACATGGTGTTTATCTTAAAACCAAAAGATGACGCACAGAAGATAATAGACAAAGTCAAAGTCTTCTTGGCAGAACGTGGTATGGAGGTCAGTGAAGAAAAGACCAAGCTAACCAAAACGACAGACGGATTTGACTTCCTGGGGTGGAATTTCCGCGTCCAGAAAAACGGAAAGTTTCGGTCTATTCCCTCAGAGGAAAACCACCGGAACATCCGGAAGAAAATTAAAGCCGTGGTCAATAACTCGAATTACGGCGCAGAAGTAAAGGCCACAAAATTAGCACCCATAGTTCGCGGGTGGAGAAATTACCACAGTAGCTGCGATATGAGCAGTTCACGAGACTCTCTCTGGTTCATGAACAAAACCGCAAACCGGAAATTCCGCAAGGAAAAAAAGGTAGACCGGTGGAAAGCAAATGAATTATGTAAAAGAGGGTTTCCTGGGGTAGGTTACAAGCAAAACCAACACGTGAACGTAAAGGGCACCAAGTCACCCTACGACGGTGACCTGATGTACTGGAGCAACCGCAACTCCCGGTTATACTCTGATGCTACTTCAACAGCCCTGAAAAAACAACGCCATTCCTGTGGACACTGTGGATTGAAGTTCCTAGAAGACGAGTCTGTACACCTTCATCACGTCGATGGAAACCACGACAACTGGAAACCAAAGAACTTACTAGCAGTCCATCAAAGCTGTCACCAGCAAATCCACTGGAGCAAGTCGAAAGACTAGGATATCTAGGAGCCGTATGAGGCGAAAGCTTCACGTACGGTTCTGAAGGAGAGGTGCTCCCCTTAATAGGGGACATCGACTCTAACAGAATCCCCGTTCTTATAGGACGGGGAGTGTCAAAATACAATTGGCTACTACCTTCGACACCAAGATGCGGTAGAAACATACTTAAATCAGAGAGAGCAGTTAGCTGAATCAGTGCAGCAACGTTTGTCTAGTATCCAACCTGATCTCAGCTTAATTCGTA
>NZ_JAAHHU010000605.1:0-2671 GCF_010672095.1 Moorena sp. SIO3I6
TCTGCCCTCTATACCCTCCTTCATCGACGCTCTTCCGCTCTAAATCCTCTCAACTTTGTTAACAACTATGCTGAAGGTTCGGTTGAGCTGGTGGAGGAAGCGATTGAAGAACTTGACAACCAATCTGAACATCTCGATCCAGACGCTCTAGACTATCTCAAAGAGATTTTAACCGACATCAAAGAAAATTCCCTAGCTATCAATAAGCACGGGAACAGAGCCGATAGCATTATTAGCAGTATGATGCTGCACGCACGAACCGAGAGCTCTCAACATCAACTGACTGACCTTAATGAACTTTTAGCCGAAGCAGTACAGTTGGTGTATCACAGCAAGCGAGCCTCTGACAATCGCTTCAATATTATCATTGACACAGATTACGATAACTCTATTGAACCATTAGAGCTAGTATCAAATGATCTTAGCCGCGCCTTCATTAACCTACTTGACAACAGTTGCTATGCGGTTCAAGCCAAACAGCAATCTTATCAGTCAGATCCAGATCAGGTGGAGAAAGCCTTTACCGCGACATTGCGGGTCAAAACCCAAAATCTGGAGCAGATGGTAGAAATCCGCATCCGTGACAATGGTATAGGGATACCACCGGAGATTAAAGATAAAATTTTCCATCCTTTCTTTACCACTAAACCCACTGGAGAAGGAACAGGATTAGGATTATCAATGACCCATGATATCATCGTCGGTCAGCATGGAGGAACCTTGAAGCTGGAAACTGAAGTGGGAGCGTATAGTGAATTTATCATCACTTTACCGAAACCAGCCCAATAGAGTTGATCATTTCGGACTTGAGCATCTCGAACCTGCTTGATCAGGGAAATTAGCATCGTGGTCAAGCTACTACCTTTTCCCATAGGTTTTCCCAGTGGCAGCCAATTAATTTAAATTTTAAATTGCTAATTAGGCTATTAATTAGCTAAAAATATCCTTAAAAAAGTCTGCTATTCCCTCTTCCTTATAATCCTTAAATTCACCAGCATCAAACCATATACCATAGCATACCGGGCATTTTTAATACCGAATATGAGTCTGTTTTATATCAACCATTTTGGTCAGTTTTGTCTGGCATTTCGGGCAATTAATATCTCTAATTTCATTAAAGTTACTCCCTGTTTTAGGGTCACCTGTATCTATAATCTCGGAGCCTTTTATGTCCTTCAACAGTTGAGCTTCCATGGAATCAAACCAGATCCCTTGACAGCTGCTGCAGCGGTCTACAGGAATCGTTGAATACACAACTGCTTCTAAGGTTCCTTCACATTTAGGGCATTTCAGCTGGGTCATTTGGCTACACCATCTCTAGGATTTACATATCATAGTCGGTAGCCAGACATAATTCAAGTTGACTGTTCAGACCAGGGAACTTCGGATGGGTGATCGGGTATCTTGGAACAGAAAGGGTTTGAGCAACTTTAATTTTCTTAATCAAGAGAACATAATTAACATAATTTATGTTCAGTGATTTATTTGATACTTACTCTATCTAAAAATAGAGATTTTATGGTAAAGCCAAAACCAGAAGTGACATAATAACTGCCACTGCTCCTAGAACAACTAGTCCCATCTGCCGGAGCAAAAAGACTTCAGCTCCAGACCACCCAACAGCAGTGGCAGCAATAATAGCGCGAGCAGGTGAAATCATCGTGGCGTGGGCGCTAGCTCCATTCTGAGCTCCCATCAGCCACTCTAGTGGTAAGCCAGACTGAATGCTTACCTCTTGTTGTAATTGGGAAAGTAGGGCATTACTCGCAGTACTTGAACCAGTAATCCAGCCTCCTAGAGCAGCTAACCAAGGTGCAACCCATATATACTTGTCACCAAGTGTTGCTGCGGCCATGCCTAGACTAGCTATCATGCCACTGGCTTGCATAACTTGAGAGGCTGCTAGAAAACAGGCGAGTGCGATGGCTCCAGGGATAAATTGTTGCCAAGCTTGTATTGTTATCACTTGCAGTTTGTGTACGACTGTTCCCAAAATTGTGACTGTAGCCAAAGCTGTCAAAAGTAAATAAAAGCCTGGGTTGTAAAGCAGGGGTAGATTTAGATTGATGGCAGCTATGGATATCACAAAATGGCTCTTCAGCAAAATTTTTAGAGGAACAACTAAGCGAGAGATCAGCAGAATTGCTGTCAGAATTCCGTAGGGAGCTATTACCTGCCAGAGGGATACTTTAGTAATACCATACTCAGCCGAATCATGAGCCGTTTTTTCGGAACTATTACGGGCAGTGTTGACTAGATTTACTGTTCTTTTTCGTTTTGCCTTATGAAATAGTTTATGAAATAGTTTTCGGTTTGCCCACACCACTAAGAATGACATTACCAGTGTGCTGCCAAGTACACCGGCCAGTTCAACCCCAGGAATCCAACTGAACCCCCAAACTCCTATGGTAAGAAGCACTCCGGCAGCGATCGCTTCTGGCCATCGGCGTTGCACGGATTTCTTTCCGCCACTCACTGCTAGTGCCACCAGTCCGTAAACTACGGGCAGAGGAGCAGTCAAAAGAGCAGTAGTCGAACCTAGAATACTAGTGCAGCGCGGTAGAAATGCTTGAGCAGCTGCGGATAATGGTGAAACAGAAGGATGAACCGCTGACCCACTCGATGCTCAGCTCATCCGATTACACTCTTCACAACTAGGCTATGCCTAACC
>NZ_JAAHHU010000606.1:0-2671 GCF_010672095.1 Moorena sp. SIO3I6
TGTAAGCATGCTTTCTCCTGCTTGGAACTCAACCGTTAAATCCAGCCTGGCTAAGCGCACAACATGGGTTTCCTGGCAATGTAAATACATCTCAATCTGACTTTCCGATTGATTATAAATCGCCTGATGGGTAAAGCGATCGAGGTCAAAATTTCCAAGGAAACGCCAGTTCAGATGTGCTAGCATATTCAGGTTAAATGCCGCAGTCACCCCCTGACTATCATTATAGGCAGCTTCCAGAATCTCCTTGGGTTTTTGTAAGTCAATGCCCAGCAAAAAGTAATCTCCTGGTGCTAGTAAACCTATCATTTTCTCAAAAAAGCGATCGCACTGTTCAGGAGCAAAATTCCCCAAGCTACTACCCAAAAAGAAAACCATCCGCTTAGGTAATGGTGTTGGAGTTAATTGGCTCAGGGCGTGTTCATAGGTTCCCACCTGACCCTGAACCTTTAACTTGGGATAATCCAGCAACAGCTGCTTGGCACTCTCCTCAAGAATCTCCCCACTCACATCAATAGGAACATAGCGCAACGGATATCCCTGGTTTTCATAGGCATCCAACAACAAGCGAGTCTTGGTAGAACTGCCACTACCCAGCTCCACCAATTCGCAAGCTCCCGTAAATTGAGCAACGTCTACAGCATACTGTTGTAAAATTTCTGCTTCTGTGCGGGTGGGATAATATTCCGGTAACTCGCAGATTTGCTCAAATAATTGGGAGCCTTTTTGATCGTAAAAGTAACGAGGTGGCAAAGATTTCGGCCTTTGGGTTAATCCTCCAATGATATCTTTGCCATCATCTGTTGCAGTAGGCAGGTTGGCACTCCCGAGATAGTTAATTCCTAGGCGATCCTCACTGAATCTCAGATTCTTTGTGGTCTCTTGAAAAGTTGTTGACATAATACTCTTTTAAATTTTACGCCTAATGTGAAATAGACAAAAGGAAAAGGAAGCTCGAAGATGGAAATGTCACTAGCCATCATCGACTCCCTATGAATAGTATAGACATTCCCACCCTGTTCACTACCATTTTTGTGCTGGTGGATGACTGGTATCAACAAACCATAGAGCACAGTAAACCAATACTAGCGCTTAGCAAAACCTCTTTTTAGTGACTCATAAATATTAACGTTGTTGTTAGTGATGGATTATCTACCCTTTCCTGGAGAAACCCAATTTCTCGGCTTCATACGAGCAAATTACTTAGAGTGGTTCCCTAAATTGTTAGACCAAAGTCAGTTCAATCGTCGGGTGCGACGACTAGAAGGAGTACTTGAACAACTGCGAAGGTTTTGGGTGACACAACTCGGAGTCCATGGGGAAGATTCTTTTGTGCTTGATACCAAGCCAATTCCGGTGCTCGGACTCAAGCGAGATAAGAGACACAGTAACTTTACTGGCAGCGCCACTGCGGGTTGGTGTGCAGCAAGGCAGATGAACTATTTTGGTTACAAGGAGCGTGTTGCTCGCCACTTGGCTCGGAGTACCCATTGCCTATGACTTAGTTCCAGCTCACACCGATGAACGTCAAGCGGCCGAAGGTGTTTTAGAGGCGGTGCGTGGATGTCATATCTATGGAGACAAAGGTTTCATTGGCACCGAGTGGCAACAACACATAGCACAGCGCACGGGCAACTGCATCTGGACACTCAAAAGAGTTAATCAACACCAACAACATACCCCACAGCTTAATCGTTTTATATCCCGCATTCGCCAGCGCATCGAAGGAGTGTTTCACGTTCTTCAGAACACTGGACGTAACCCGGAGCGTTTACTCAACAAAACCGTTGCTGGTTTGTGCGTCCACATTGCGGCACTTGATGGCTAGTCACACTCTGCGCCTTTTGCTTCGTCGTCACTACCACATCGAAGTTTTGACTTTTTCGGTGTGCTGAAAATTACTTCCTTTGTCCCATGTAAGCGATCGCCCAATTTAATTCACATTAGACGTATTTTGTTTTCCAAAAATAGTTTTCCAAAAACAGTACATTTATACTGCTTAAGAGATGATCTGATTAGCACCGGTTAAGAGTACCATAATTTTTACCAGTTTTGAATAGCTCTTACTTTGGACAGCGAACCCAGGGATTTAGCTATACTTTGTCGATTCTGAGGGCAGGGCAAACGCATCTATCTAAATTAATCTAAATTAGATTGACAAATAAGCAATAGTGTGATATACAAAAACAAGGTTAACTTGATCACGAAATATAAGATAATGAATTCATCACTAATTTTTAGAAGTTGAGTTGTCTGACAAATGAAAAACGGCGTCTTAATGCAAAGCGCGAGTGGGTGAAACCCCCGTAAGACATAACCGCAGGATGGGGGAGCCTTGTCTTGATGCACTTAAAATTAGATAGATTAATCACAAAAAATGAAAATGGTATCCGAATTCATATTTATGGCTGTTTAATCGCTTATTTGATATGAAAACTAATTATAAATACCTGAATAGTTTGGAAAAACAGCATTAGATAAAATTCGTTATATTCAGTCAGATATGTCTCAATAAATTAGCTATGTAGATTGGTTTATAAAAATAATTTGGTTAAGCGAAAATAGTAATTTATAGTTTATAGGGTTAATATTAACTCAAAATGTAAAGTTTTTTTGCGCAATTCAACAGGATCTGATACTAAGCATAATATAATGCTATGGCGGGCCAGGA
>NZ_JAAHHU010000607.1:0-2670 GCF_010672095.1 Moorena sp. SIO3I6
GTTTAATAGCTCGTTTTCCTCTTCCCAAGGATTCCTAGTTGACAATTCCGTTTCACTTCATTGTCCCGCTATCATCCCGACGCTCACCCTATCGGGTAGAGCGCGGGGCTTCTCGCGGATCAGCTAAAGTCACAAGTTGACACTCGTCAACAAAAGGTGTTCTCGTAACACCCTGAGCGACAGCTTGCCCTGTAAAGGTACTTACAGAAATAAACGTGCCCACTAAGAACACAATCAGTACCCTGCGTAGGAACAGGAATAAATGGTTCATAAATATTTCATTATTCAAAGAATAGTTCACTCTAGTGAGTATGACTTCCTGTCAAATTGTATGCAAGTTTTTTTTACAAAACTTTATATTAGCCCTGATCGGGATTTGGCAGTCGGAAATCAGGACTGACACTACCCATTTTTTTCACAAATATGAGATAAGCTATATCAATATCTTTGTTGACTTTGAATTACCTTCACTTTAGTTAACAATTACCATCACTTAGCTGATAGCTGAACGCGCACGCGTGCGCGTAGCGCTTATGCTGAATGCTTACGATCCAAAAGGGGGTGTCTACAGCGTTTTTCATAGCTATCAGGTACACAGGATTTTTTCCTTATTACCTCTTACCTGCTCCCTGCTCAGAAGCTCCCTAAAACCTAAGAATTTGGGCGTTGCTTAATAATGGAATAATTTTTAGGTGTGACCCAAGGCCAGGGAACCCGGCCTTGGGTCGCAGCTGTGGAATGGGCATCTTGGTTTTGTACCTGACCCAATTTCAAATTGCTGTAGTTCTATTCCTGGCTCATTTAATCTTTATTTTGTCAAGTAAAATTTATACAAAATAGCTAGATTACCCTGCAAAAATAAAGTTGTTTGGAAGCCCATGCTTTAGTGTTTGTCAGCCGCTACAATTAACGAGGAATAAAAACATCTACTCAATAAACTGTGCAAACTTCTGTTCTCTATGATCGGCAAGTCTATGATCCACAAGCTCTCCTGGATCATTTAAGCCAGCTCACTCAGGAAGAGTTTGCCCCTCGGGCGGCTCAATACGACCAGACAGCGACTTTCCCGGCAAAAAACTTTGAGACTCTGTTTGATGCAGGTCTTCATGCCCCAGCTCTACCGATTAAGTATGGTGGTTTAGGGTTAGGTCACAACAGTGATATCCTCACCCTCTGGATGATGACACGAGAATTAGCAAAGGCGGATTTAGCCTTCACCCGTTGCTGGGAAGGACATACTAATATACAAGTATTATTGACTGCTAACGCTAATGACGCTCAAAAGCAACGTTGGTTTGAAGGGATTGTGCAACGAGGGGAAAAATGGGCGGGTTGGAGTTGCGAACCTCTCTCCAAAGTGCCTGGGCAAACCAGTGGTATTGGTACAACAGTTAAGGTTGTAGAGGGGGGCTATATTGTTGATGGTTGCAAGGTCTTTGCCACAGGAGCGGATGGGCTACAATGGGCGATCTTGTTTGTGAGTACTGCCGGAACAGGAGCTGTTCGTCATAACGATGGACCAGCCCATTCCGTGTTGATGTTAGCCTGTGATTTATCAGACCCAAGTGTCAGCTTTGATTCAACCTGGTGGAAACCAATTGGGATGCGCGGAAGTGTAAGTTATCGCGTACAATTCGATCAGACGTTTATTCCTAAAGAAAATCTGATTGGCTATCCAGGGCAATACTTGCTGGAAGAGTGGCAAACTCGCTTTACTCCTCAGTATGGAGCTGCATTTTTGGGGGCAGCAGAAGGGGCTTATGGTTATGCCCTGGCTCATATCAAAAAGCAACGGAGAGAAAAGGATGCTTATGTGCAGCATCGGATTGCTAAATCAATGATGAACATTGAAACCATGGACTTGTGGCTGCGAAAAGTGGCTAGGTTGTGGGAAACAGGTCAACACCAGCAGGCCAAAGAAGCTGGTAACCGCTTTCGTTATTTGTCAGAAAAATTGGCACTGGATACCTTGGAACACTGTACTCGGATGTGTGGCGCTCGTGCTATGATTCAACCCAGTCCTTTGGAACGGATTTATCGCGATTTGTCCTTCTATACCTTGCATGATAATTGCGATCGCGTTTTGGCCTCAATTGGTCAGGAAGTACTGGGACAAGAAAGCGATCGGGCGTTTTTTAATTCTTCGGGGAACAATCAGGGAAAGTCCTAGAACAATAAGGGCAAGCCCTTATTGTTCTAATTGTTCTGAAAAAAAAATAATCACAAAAGCATAGTTTGGGTAGTGCAGCAAGGTTTGGCTGGTAAATTAACGCCTGGCAATATTCTTTTGTTGATTCAGCTTGTTGATTCAGCCACAATAGCACTGAACTGTCTGGGGTAACCTTGCCAAAGGTGATACTCCCAGAAGCTTTTGTGTGGAAAAAGAATCATGATTTGGGATTAGCTGACAGCAACTTTAGATCCCCCATATTGAGTATGAAATCTATAGTAGTTTTGCTGAGTTAGTTATGGATAAAATTGCAATTTTAGTAACCCATAGACTAGCTTCTGTCCCTTTAGCCGATCCGATTATAGTGTTGAAGGCTGGTAAATTACTTGAAATTGGTACTCATCAATAACTTACGTTAGTATGACTAAATCTTCCCTCCCTCAAAGTCAAAACAGTACTCAAGATACCCCAGGAAAAGAACAAAAAAGTCGTCAACTAGA
>NZ_JAAHHU010000608.1:0-2666 GCF_010672095.1 Moorena sp. SIO3I6
CATTTCCCGCAACCCGTTCATAATTTCGAGTACTTCTTCTCGACCACCGGGAAAAATGACACGACCTAAAAATTGATCGGAAACACTAACTACCGATTTTGCTCCTGCTTGGCGCTGTATATCCAGCCATTCCAGCACCCGCTGAGGGGACATTCTGCGATACCCTGTACCGTAGGTAGGAGTTTGGCAAAAGTCACAGTGGCGATCGCAACCCATATCTGGAAAGATCGAACCAATGGGTAACAAATGCTCTGGGAATGGGTCCATCCAATATTGGTTGCCCAAGCATTGTTTAGCCACATCCAAAGATGGTAAGGGCCACTCTTCCGGATGCAATGGTTTTTTACTCTTGCGATACTGAGTGCGATCAGCTAAGGTTACACCAGTTAGTTCCTCTTTGGAACCTTTTCCTAACAGATAATTAAACAGTGGCCAATTGGCAGCTCCCGATTTATCTTGAACCACAACAGCAGCACCGTTACGCAGATAAAATTCTGGGTCAGCAATTGGGTCAGAGCCACCGACAACCACAGGTCTCCCTTTACTTGCCAGGTGCTTCAAGAGTATTACGGCAATTTCACGGTATAATGTAAAGTTTATGGTAATACACCACACTGCACAACTCGCCGGATCCACCGTCTTGATATCAATACCGACGTAGTTCTTAGTCAGTTCGATGCCTCTCCAAGTAATTCGACCGTAATTTTCTTCGTAATCCCCATCGCGAAGATTAATAAATTTAGTCTGAAATCCTCCTGCTTGGAGATGCGATATTAAAACTTGCTTGCTAATAATTGGTTCATACTTCCGCAGAGAATAATAGTCGTTGCCATCTGGATCAGATAGCTTTAACTGGGGCAATTCAACTAATCCGATAGTCGAGTTTTTCTCTTGTGCAATTGTCATTGTAGTTTCCCAATGAATGGTGCTTTTGATGCCCTAGGATTTCTCTACTAAGCCCGGAACAAACTGCCTGTTACTCTTCCGATGGCAATTGAAAAAAATCATTCAGTGCTAGGGCAAAATCTGATCAAACTATAGTCTTGGGTATTGGCTTCCAGATTAGGAAGCTTCTCGGTACCTATACTGACACCGCCGTTTTTTCAGTATTCTTGGCTTCATCCGGCAACGTTCTGAACCGTTGAGGAACTTGCAGGTTTTTCGAGTCACCAACGCTAGCTAGGCGGAACTGCCAATCAGAGACTTGCTCGTAGCTGAGATGTTTGGTGTCAACACTCGCGGTCCAGAATCCTGCAAAAAGGGCTGGGTCGTCAAACCGCAGAAGACCGGATTTACGAATTATTTCGCCCTGTGGCGTTCCCAAGATCGGAGAAATCACAAAGGGACTGATTTGAAATACCATTGAAGGGTTAATCGCTTTGACTTCATCATAGATTTCCCAAAGCGCTTCCTCTAGCCGTAACATACTCTCATCGTCATCATCAGGAAGCCCAATGATCATGTGATATACGATCATGGGAATACCAGCTCGCACAACCGTTTTCACAATTCGTTTGTGTTGCTGCCAGGGCAGTAACTTGGCATAAGCTTCCCGTCCAAATACAGGACGCTCGGCAGGAAGACCACCAGCGAGAGTTCCTTTTTGCCCATCCCAATGATAGAGGGCGTTGATCAGTTCTTCATCGGGGGTCAAATCTGTGCTGTCATAGTTGCGCCCACGCCCTAGAGTCATCTTCCTTAGCTCCAGACCATTGGGCCAAAGAATGGTTAAATCCATTTCCCGCAACCCTTTCATAATATCGAGCACTTCTTGTCGCCCATCGGGGAAAATCACCCGCCCCAGGAATTGATCGGAAACGCTGACTACGGATTTTGCTCCTGCTTGACGCTGTATATCCAGCCACTCCAGCACCCGTTTAGGAGTCATTCTGCGATACCCCGTACCATAAGTGGGGGTTTGACAAAAGTCACAGTGGCGATCGCAACCTATATCTGGAAATATGGAACCAATGGGTTTTAAATGCTCGGGAAACGGATCCATCCAATATTGCGTTCCCAAGCACTGTCTCGCCACATCCAAAGATGGTAAGGGCCAGTCTTCGGGATGCAATGGTTTTTTACTGTTAGGATATTGAGTCCCGTCAGCTAAGACCACACCAGTGAGTGCTTCTTTGGGACCTTTTCCTAACAGATAATTAAATAAAGCCCAATTAGCAGCGCCGGATTTGTCCTTAACCACTACTGAAGCACCGTTGCGAAGGTATATTTGGGGGTCAGCAAAGGGATCGGAACCACCCACAACCACTGGCTTACCTTTACTGGCCAGGTGCTTTAGCACCATCATTGCTATTTCCCGGTATAGTGTGAAGTTAACTGTAATGCACCAAACTTCACAGCTTTCAGGATCGACACTCTCTATCTCAACACCAACATAATTCTTAGTCAGTTCAATGCCTTTCCAGGCTATCCGTCCGTAATTCTCTTGGTAATCCCCGTCTCTGAGGTTAATAAATTTAGTTTCAAAGCCTCCTGCTTCAAGACTGGATAGTAATATTTGTTTACTAACAATTGGTTCCCATTTGCGCAGGGAATAAAAATCGTTCCCATCGGGGTCAGATAGCTTAAGTTGAGGCAATTCAACTAGTCCAATGCATCCTGATGTTTTATCAGACATTCCAGCAGTCTCCTAAACGCAAAAGCTTATT
>NZ_JAAHHU010000609.1:0-2658 GCF_010672095.1 Moorena sp. SIO3I6
AGCAGTATAGTAGATTCTGTTGCGGATGTTTACTCCATCAAGTAACTACAATCTCTTTCCCTTGAGATCATTGCGCCATGGATTGCATTACATTTATTACAAGAGGTATTAACCACCTACCTCCTTCGTTAGAAAGAGATTTAACGGTAACATTGACGCTGTATACTAAGTCAAGTTTTTCTAGGTTTTTTCTGGGGGTTTCCCCAGCTTAGGTAATCCTACAAGTTGACCAGGCACGCTTAGCTCATACTCTTGGGGCGTTGGTGTTGGACCCGCAACCAAATCGAAGATGTGGGCTTGAGGGCTTCGATGTTTCATCTGCTGCTGCCCCCCTGTAGCTATAATATAAGTATCTATACTTGATATATACTTATATATAACGTCTTTACAGATTGGTCTTACACAGCCTCCAGAGGTTTGGCTCCGCAGAGCACTTACTCCTGTAGTAGTTTGCTACTACCCTGGCAGCAACCCTACTTCCGTAGGTGGTTTAAGGTGTTTAGGTTAATCCCCTTTAGTAATGGTTAGACACTTTGGAATTAAGTCGAAGTCATTATGATTTCAATATAGCTCCATTGTATTACATATTTAGACCCCGGTAAAGGTGAAAAGGTTCAACAATTGTTTGCTTTGACGAAAAAATAGCAATATCATAGGGACAGAGTCAGTAGATTACATTGGTTGGACTTGGGATTTTAGTGGGGCTTCCGAGATTAAGCCTCACACACACCCTCCATTAAAATAATCACCCAATAATCAGGAAATAGATAGATATTCTGAAGTGAGATAACCGAACTCATTGGGGTCGTGATGTCTAGACACGCGCCATGAACGGCTACTGCTAATTGAATAATGGCAATTGACACTCCCCGGTCTAAAGACGCGGGGATTCTTCATTCAGCGAGCCAGCTTACTGAACCTGGTCGGAACCAAGAACAATAGAGGCCGATTCTCCTGAAGCGTTCGGGTCAATGACCCAAGTTCCGGTGTGCCCCACCGTACCCAAGGCTCGATTTAGTATATTGATTGCAGCGTTGTGGTCTCGATCTAGCTTGCAGCCACACTTACAGACGTGAGTCCTTGTCGATAGTGACTTCTTGACCACCTCGCCGCATTCAGAGCAGTTTTGGCTTGTATAGGCAGGATTCACTGCAACAGTGACTCTTCCAAACTTTTGGCCAAAATGTTCTAACCATTTTCTAAATTGATACCAACCTGCATCATTTATAGACTTAGCGAGACAGTGATTTTTTACTAAGTTTTTAACCCTTAAATCTTCATAGGCGACCAGGTCGTTAGACCGGATTACGCAACGTGCCGGAGACGAAACCTTAGAAGAGTGCAGCCTTACAACAAAACCTGTCACCTTTGATGCATAGCCTACCAACTATAAAGGCTGCACTCTTCTTGCGGTAACTTCTAACCAGTCTTTTGGCATGTTCTTCACGCTGCCTACTTATTTTAAGGTGCTGTCTGCCTAATCTATTGATGGCTTTCTTGCGGTTGGATGAGCCTTTCTTTTTCCGGGAAACCCGGCGTTGATAAAACTTTAATATCTTCTCCCCAGCTCTATAAAACCGAGGGTTAGGTTCACTGTTGCCGAATGAGTCGGTGTAGAACTCTTTTAGTCCTACGTCTAATCCGATTGTCGAGTGACTTGGGGTTAGCTGTTCGTTTACCTCAACAGAAATGCAAAACTGAACATAGTACCCATCTGCTCTTTTGACAATGCGGACTCGCTTAATCAGCTTCTTGTCGAAGCGCCACAAGTCCCAGGTCCCCTTGAGCTTCAGCCTCCCAATCCCCTTTTTATCACTGAAAGTTATTGATTTTTTATCAGGGGATAATTTCCATCCTGACTGCTTATATTCAACTGATCTACAGTGCTTTTGAAAACGGGGATAGCCTTTCTTCCCAGGTACTTTCTTTTTACAGTTCTCAAAGAAGCGAGAAATTGATGACCAAGCTCTTTCAGCCGCAGCTTGTCGAGCCGTAGAGTTTAACTCATTGGCAAACGGGAACTCTTTAGCTAGTATTTTGCAATATTTACTAAGGTCGTACTTCCCTGTCCCTTTATTGTCCATCCATAAACTAATGCAACTATTACGGATAAATTTCACTGTCCGAATAGCTTCGTCTATAGCTTGATACTGGGTATTTTTGCCTTGTGCTTTAAACTCTAAGATGATCATCAGAACTCGACCTTTTCTGTATATCCTTACGCTAACACGTTTAGCGAAAATCGTCAACTCAAGACAGAATCTTTTTCACGGCGACTAAAGTCGCTACCTGGCTTTCATCCCGGAGACGAAACCTTAGATAGTGGAGCTTTATTACAAAAGATTTAACCCTTTTGCGCATAACCGACTAACCATAAAAGCTCCACTATCTTACGGTAACTTTAAGCACTCATGCTACGCATGTTCGTTGTGGGGCTTCTTTTGCTAGACAGCTAACTATAGAATTAAGGAAGATCCACATCCGACCAACTAGCACTTAGAGAAAACACTGTGCCACACACGATTGTTACCGATACTTGCCAAGGAATTGCTGATTGCGTTGAATGTTGCCCAGTGGCGTGCATTCATCCAGGACCAGGGAAAAATGCCCTGGGGAGTGACTGGTACTGGATTGACTTTTCTAGCTGCATTGACTGTG
>NZ_JAAHHU010000061.1:0-37814 GCF_010672095.1 Moorena sp. SIO3I6
TCTCCCGATTCCCGACTCCCGATTCCCGACTCCCGACCCAAATGTAAAAAACCTACCCCTGTGAGATCTCCCCATCTCCCCATCTCCCCATCTCCCCACACTTACCACCCTCCCCACACTTCCCACACTTACTCTAATTATGGGTATTCAACCTGACTTGATATAAGGTCACTATGCTCCACAACTATACCTAGACAATCATGAGCATAGTTTTAATTACTGAGAACTAAATTACTGAGAACTAAATCCCAGATTATTCCCTCCAAGTTGGATAAAAATCAGGTTAATAAATTGCGTAAATGAATTGGCTAAATCCAGAATATATCAGGATTATAGACGACCATTTACCCTTTTATTTAATTGGTAATTATTAATTGGCACTTTGTAGTTAATTTACGATTACCGATTATATTATGTCGGGATAATTACCCTTAATAAAAATCTACCCATCTCCCCATATTTACCTCCTGGGAGGGGTTAGGGGTGGGTCCCACCCTCCCTCTAATTATGGGTATTAAACCTGAATTGATATTAATTATTACCTATTAAACACAAGCTATTAAAAGCTTTTTAATCATCCAATAAAAGCTTTTAAAAAATCCTTTCCCTGCCGTAAATTAATTTTACAAAATCTTTAACTAATCGGTAGGTAGAATTACACTGACTTTATAATCAATAGCGAATTTTTCGCTTATTATTAATCTATAAATGGAAGTATTCAGCCGACAGCTAACGCCATAGGCGCATCTACCATTGCCAGCTATCAGCCATTGCCTGAGCTGAATGCTTACCTATAAATAGGGATTTTTTTCCGGTTAAGTATATTATATGAAGCAAAAAAAACATTCATTATAATGATATTCCGGATTTTTTTAGGCACCAATCAATATCTGTGCTCACTGTTGAATACAACAATTACAACGTAAGCTAATGCGCTACGCGCAGGCTACGCCAACAGCTATCAGCTATCAGCGTGTCGCGTATCAGCTATCAGCGACCACTGACCACTGACTACTGACTACTGACGGCTGAATGCTTACATTACAACACTAGTATCAGAACAATTATTGTGCCTTGAATTTCCCAAATTGAACCGCAAATTTAGGCAGTTCAAAAAAAACTTCGCTGGCTGAAATTTATTCCACAACACCCAGACAATTATGAAAATGAACAAAACCATTGCTAAAAAATTATTACTGTTCGCTACAGTAACCGGTTCCGTTCTCGCTGCTGCACCAAGTTTGGCTGCTACTTTCGCTTTGTCTAAAGGATCCTTTGACTTCAAAAACTTTAGTACTGATCCTCTGGAAGTCGTTACCCTGACTGAAGCCGACACTTTTGTGATTTCAAGTGGGGGTGATGTGATTGCTGAGGCGAACGCGGTGTCAACTTTTAACCCTGATTCACCCGATCCACTAAAACGAGCTGGTAATAAATCTTTGAGTACCGCTGAGGGTGAAGGAAGCAACTACCGTGGTGTGGCGGAAAGTTTTGCTGGACTTATCGGTTACAACTTCTTTGTCGATGCAGGGGAAACCTTTTCTTTCGATTTCAATGGTTTTCTCGATCTAATCACCATGATCGACAATCCACCTGCAGAAAGTGCAAGTGCCGAGGGCACCGTAGTTTTCGAGTTATACGATAGCAATGACTTGAGTACTCCCATCGACTTCTTCGCTCTCTCTGGTAACTTAGAGACTCTAGGATATGATGATTTCCTTGTGTCTGCTCACAGTGACAATGTGTTTGCTTATAACGACTTTACTAAGTTGTTTGGAGGAACAGAGGAATTTGCTCTGGCTGATGTTCAGGGTTATTATGAGCGCACTTTCGAAACAGCAACTTATTTGACCTTAGTCGAAGCTAAAACGAATAAGGCAACCGTTAAAGCTCCTGAATCGTCAAACTTGCTAGGCTTACTTTTCTTCGGTTTACTGAGCATTGGATACCGAGTCAAAACTAAAAGTTTTACCGATAAGTCAAAGTTATTAAGGGATTAATCATAATAATAATTAAGTCCGGTTAATCACTTATTAACTCCTGGATTTTTGGTCATAAGCAATCGGTAATGGGGAATCGTAAACTACCAATTCCTAATCCCCCAATTACCAATTACTAATTCCCCGATCAGGAATATGATAATTATTCAACCGGATTTGATATAATTAGTTATTAGTTGGAAAAAAAAACCGCTAGTGGGAGCATTTTGCTCCCTTATTTTTTTCCTGATGTTGCTCTCTTATCTTTGACCGTAGAAGAAGCAAAGCTAGAGCTGGAACTTCTGCTATAACTCCTGCCTGACTCTCTGGTCACAGTAACCTCTTGACTGGTGTTTGCTTGATCACCAGATGCAAATGCCCTACTTTCGGATTGGACTACTACCTTTCCATCTGGTGAAACTATCCATTTTATGATTATCCGGGAGTGAATCATAATTTAATGCCTCCATGGCTTTTTTGATTGATGTTTACCAACTTTAAAGGGTAAGCATTCAGCATTCAGCTGAATGCTGACTTACCCATTACCCATTACCCTCAATCATGCCACTACTGACCCAACGTCTAGGCAGTTTGACTATCAACATTATCAAGCATAGTGTCACTATGAAGCATATAGTTTAGTTCACGATTGAGCCAATCCTGAAACAGTCTATCCAATATCTCGTCGTACCGTTCCGGTGTTAATTCAGCAGGGATAAACCTTTCTACCATCAAGATATGATAACCCTGAGGAGTTTTGACGGGATTGACCACTTCTCCAATAGGTACACCAAAGACAATCGCTGCTATATCTGGACGTAAATTCCAACGGTAAAGCTTTCCTTCAAAACCGCACTTCTGTCGGCGTTCCTCATCAATGTCGTAGATATGAGCTGCTTGATAAAAGCTAATTTCTTTTTCTTCAATTTGATAGAAGAGTTCTTGGGCAAGTTTATCGTTAGCTACAATAATTTGATAGAGCAAAATTTGGTCAAAATCTAGTCGGTTTTGACCAAAAAACTTTTCCACATCTTTATCAAATAGAGACTTGGCTAACTTTTTAGCTAGCAATTGCTGGCGAATTCCGGCTTCCCAGTCATCGGAAGTAATCATATTATCCGCTAGCCAAGCTAGAGTGTCTGAAGCTTTCTCCAAGCGATTTTCGTGACGGAATTTATCGGCTTCTTCCTGAATTTCTTCGGCGGTGACGGTTAAGTTTCTTTCCGCAGCAGCTAGATTAATGACTTTTTGATACAAAATTTTCTCAGAGACATCTTTGAGCTGGATTTCTCGTTTCAGAAACTCAGTAATTTCCTGTGGTTCAAGGGATGCTCTAGAAAGAATAGTCATGGTTAGCTTTTCCTTGTTCAGATTTTAGCTGATCGGGTAATGGGGCAACATATGGGGCAACGGATGAGTTAACAGATCTAAGGGATGGGGTGATTCCGACTACTTATCAATTTTCTGCTAAAATTGTATCAGATCCTGTGATGAAATCAGCATTAGTTAGGGTGCTTGCACCCTGTCCATCGACGGTTGCTTTGACTACAGCTAGAATATCGTTATTGAATTTCACCAAAGTGGCATCAGCAATGCCATTACCAGTGCTATCAAATACCTCTAGTTAAGCGATCGCTACTGCTTGAACTCCAGCCATTAGTCCATGAACTGCTATTTGTGCTATTTGTTTGTGAGTCGTTAGTTCCTATCCTACTACGATCGTTACCATTGATAGTGAGGCTATTGTTTCTGATGATACTGGAAAAATTGTTGGAAAAATTGTTTGTAGTCGCAGTTGAACTAGCAATTAAACTATGGTTCTGTTCGATGCTGTCTGTGATGGGCTTTGTCAACCTCTGTGTGAGACTCTTTCCGAGACTCTTTCTAATCAGACTCACACGAGGAAGAATTGTCAATGTTCTGCTGAAATCAAACATGGCTATTAATCGGCTATCAGCCTTGTGTTACCGTTGAGCTGCACCTGCTGAATCTGCATTTTGTAGTGTTAACTGTTGAGTGTTGACCGTTAACTGTTCTACTGCTGCACAGACAGGTCTTCCCTCTACCAAGCCTCAACTGTTAACTATCAACAAAAATCGCTCATTTCAAAAACTATGCCAATTAAATGGTGATTAGCCTAAGCCTTTAACCTGTCTCTATAATGCTGCTCCACTCATAGGATAATTGATTGGTAATTGATTGGTAATTGATTGGTAATTGGTAATTAAATATCCATGATTTTAGGGAGTTTAGGCTCAACCTAAAAAAGGAATGAACATCTTTTTACCTTCATTCCTAATTCGATTCCCTCCTGATTATCAAGTTAGGGGCTGGGTGGTAAACTATAGAAACTTTAGTTTCCATCGCCCATCCCCTAGTCTCCCTTACCTATTACCGAAAATTACCGAAACCCCTTATTGATTTATCGCCGGATTTACCAAAATCGGTATTATCTCTTTATACCTAAAAACAAAGACAAACTGTCAGACTGAGCCCGGAAAAGTCCTTGCTTAGTCCTAGCCTCAGCATCAGCACTCGCCTTGGCGATGCTCTTCTTAGAAAACTTGCTATTTATTACTCTTGAATCAGTATCAGTCCCTGCTGAGGTTTGATCGCCAACAGCCAATGCATCAGCCTCAGCTAATGCCACGTCAGCTCTAGCAAGTGTTCTGGTATTTGCCTGAGCAATTCCACCGCCTATAATCCAGTTTTCTTGAACATGTTCCCGAGCAAAATCTAGGTTATTAATAATCATTAATCAACCTCTACCTGTATAGCTGTGCCTCTTAGATTGATGATAAGCATGGATAAGCATCACATTCCTTTTTTAACAAAAAGGGTGTTCTTATCCCAAAATACCTAATTTGAAACTACATTTAAAACTACCTGGGCATCACTAGTTTTTGTTAACTGATAATTTTCAGTCAACTAACGTTACGCAAACCCTTCCTTCTCTTGATGCAGTCGCTCATGGGGGAAACCACGGCAGTTGCTCATGGGGGAGACCCCCAAGACCGCACTGCCTCCCCAAGACCGCGCTGCATCGCTTCTGTTCCAGGTTTTCCGTTCCTTTTTTCCTTGTCTCCACCCAGTTAATTTGAAGTGTTTCCAACGACTTCCTGCTAAGCCATGAGCCTAGACAATCTTCCTTATTTCGTCCTATTTGCCTTAATTAAAGGGGAAGCATTGGTCTCTAAATCTAGAGATGAATTTATCCTAGATAGAAAGGCTTCCCAATTTCATCTTTCTATTTGCCTTAATTAAGGGGGAAGCATTGGTCTCTAAATCTAGAGATGAATTTATCCTAGATAGAAAGGCTTCCCCCCCAGCAATCTAATCAGGTACTACAATTAGTCCCTACTAAGATTATTAGCCGACCGCAGCCACAGACAAAGAAATTGAATCAGAGCTGTATTCAGTAGCTTTAGCGTCACTAAAGGTTTCACTAAGACTATCGTAACCATCGGCACTAGCAGTAGCTTCAGCAGTAGCCAGGTTGCCGCGAAGGTTCACATAAGAGTCAACATACTTGTCAATATCGACATATTCAGTGATATTAATGGTCTTACGATCATAGAAGTTTATACGACGGTATAGGCTTTCACCACCAACGATATTGGTTTCTTCTTTAACAACTTCGATGTGATTTAGGTCAGAAATATTCATGGTTGGTCTGCTCTTTTGTAAGTTTGGTGTTAGTGAACAACTTGGTTGTTGTTAGTTTTATTATACCGCTAATTATTCAATTTGTATCACTTGTCAAGCCAATTTGGCGGAAACTTGAATTAAATTAGTTAGGTAGCTAAAAACAACTTTATTGTTATTTTTATCCTACCTCTCTTAAGTCAATTTGTCTCGCTTGTCACGCCAATTTGGCGGAAACTTTAGCTCGAACCTTGATTAAGTTAGGTAGGTAGCTAACAACAACTTTGATTTTGTTGTTGTTAGTTTTATCCTACCTCTCTTAATTGAATTTGTCTCACTTGTCACGCCAATTTGGCGGAAACTTTAGCTCGACCCTTGATTAAGTTAGGTAGGTAACTAACAACCCCTTGGTTGTTGTTACTTTTATAGTACCGCTCTTAGTTGAATTGGTTTTACTTGTCACGCCAATTTGGCGGGAAAGTTTTAGGGATAGTTTAACGTAACAAATTGTTATGAAAAATGCCCAAGTTATGGAAAACTAACTTGGGAGTATTAATGGAATTTATGCAGTCTCAAAAAATTAAGAAAAACAAAATCAATTCAGTGATTGGGGGACTGTCAGCATTGAGTTATCAGCCCCTCACCTTAATGGTGAGATTACCAGTCCCTAGAAAAACCGTACATTCCTAGTAGTTTAGTAGAATTTTTGCAATTTGTGGTTAAACCACTGTTCTTGAGAGCCCCCTTGCACTAGTTGGCTTCTCCTGTCAAGGGGCTTTGCATAGTCGAGATCTTTAATATTCCTTAAGCACTTAGGAGCATCTTCCCTATCCTGCTTGAGGCTGTCGGTTGTAGCTTGATTGAGTGAGTCCATTTTCTCGTTATCCCGTCGCAATCGGCAGTAGGTTCGCGACGGTATGTATTCTAAGGGGTTAAGACCCAAATAACGCAGCATCAAAACACAAGCCCACGAATACTTGCGATCGCGAATTGCTTCTTCAATCAAACTAATCTTTTCAGGATCTAGGGTTTTGCCCACTGGGCGATTAGAACGACGAAGCATGGAGTAACTCATGATGATTTCTCTGTGATCTGAAGGTCAACGAATTGGATTTGCAGGATTTACGCTTGAACTCTACCTCTAGTTTCAATAGTCAGTGATTCTGGTTGGTCAATTAAGCGAAGAGTTAGAGTACTGATCTAACCATCTGATTTGAGTTGTGAAACCTGCGAAGATGGCGTGATCGGGTGATCGGGTGATTGGGTGATCTCGAATAATCTCACAACCTGTTCTTTTTTACCAATCAATTATGATTGATAGATCAGGATTCTCTTCTTCTAAATCTCCATCAATCATCGCAATTTTGAACAACACCAGATTCTTCCCCCCTTGCCCCTAGTTGACTGACAAACCTCTAAAACTTGAAACACTCTCAGTAAAGACTATTTTGAACAAAGCTTTATGAAAATTTTGATCAGATTTCGTGAAAATTTTGATCAGATTTTGTGAAAAGATTGTGAAATTCTTTATCCACAGGGGATTCACACAGCTTTTCCATGACCATGCTCAATGCTAGCTCTGACCATAAATTTCCATAACTGGGCAAAGCCCACGACTTGTCAGTCAATCCATTTCCCTCCTTTGTACTCCTCTTCCCTGACTGGTTGTGCCACCAGGGTTAATTGACCTGGATTTAGGACCACCCCTATTACCCTACAGGCAGTATGTCGATGGCTAAATTGCGTTAGCTTCATCCGCAGCCTCATCACGAACATGCCCAGCATGAGTGTGAGATGAATTGCGGACAGGATCTTTCATCGTTTATACTAGCTATAGTAGGGAAGACCAAATAAGAGCTAACCGCCACCTACGTGCTTAAAAAATAGAACTTATTGTATTGTTCCGGTGCGGAGGGGCATCCCGTATCGTTAATAAAGCTTACCGAGTATCCGTTCGCGCAGCGTCGGCGAAAGCCGATACCGTTGGGTGGAGTTGGTAAGAAGCCCACACTGTAATCCTCGATTCAGTGTGGGAGTATGTCACTCCTGCTATAGATTGACACCACCTTTTTGCAGCTGTCGGATTGGATCTAACAAGAAATCCACAATCCGACGGCGGCGGATAATGATATCAGCTTTGGCTGTCTGACCAGGTTTAAATCGGATCATTTGATCGTCCTCTGTAACGTAGTCACGGTTTAGGGAAACTTCCACCTCATAAACCGAACCAAGTTGTTGATCAGTTTTGGCATCGGCAGAAAGGGAGGTAACTTTCCCTTTGATGATGCCGTATTCCTGATATGGATAGGCATCAAGCTTGATTTGCACCGGCATTCCTTCTTTGATAAAGCCTGCCTCTTGATTAGGTAAACTGGCTGATAACACCAGGGGCGCATCTTGGGGCGCTACTTCGGCAATAGTTTGACCGGGTTGAAAGACTTCACCAATATTGGCAACGTTGAGGGAGGAAACTACTCCATCCACCGGTGCATAGAGAAACTTTTGTTTGAGCCTAGCTTTTGCACTAGTTAGCAGATTGCGGTTTTCAGCAATTTTGGCATTTAGTTGAGTCAGTTCGATCTCCAACTGCTGAAGTTTCTGCTTGGTCTCGAGCTGAGTCCGATGGACTTCTGCTTGCTTCTGAGTTAAACCTGCTTGAAGTCGTTGGATTTCTGCTAAGGTCTGGTTGAAATCGCTCTGAGTGAGAGTGATCGCGCTGTTGTGATCGCGTATACTCTGCTGGGCTTGATAAATTTGGTCTTGGTTACTGGCTGCTTCTTGCAGTTGGGTTTGGGTAATCACCCGCTGACTCGCTCGTAGGCTATGTTCTGCTTGAAATACTTGTTCTTTTGAGATTGCCCCTGATGCTAACAGGGGTTTGAGATTCTCTAGGCGTTCTTTCAGGGCAAATGCATCATCCTCTCGTTGCTGGAGCAGTGCTTGGGTAGTCGCCTTGAGTCGTTTTAGCCGTTCTAGTCTGTCCTGACTGGCGACTTTTGCCTCCTGATGTTGGAGCAGTTGTTCTTGTAAGGCGGCTACTTTAGTCTGTGCCTGAGCGATAGCGGCCTGTTGTGCGTCAATGTCCGCTTTGGCAATTTGCTGACGGGTTTGGGCTTCTTGGCGGATGTTTTCAATCAGCCCTTGCATCTGAATTAATTTGATTTGGTCAGCATTGATCAGTTGCTCCAAACGCTCTACTTCCGTAGCACCAAGTTTTGTATCCAGTTCCACCAAGACTTGCCCAGCGGTAACCGATTCCCCTTCTTTGACTGCAATCTTGGCCACCTTGCCGGATTCGATCGGGTGAATTTTATACACTTCTCCTTTTGGCACTAACTTGCCTGTGGCTTTACCCACTTCGTCAATTTGCCCAAAGGTTGCCCAAACTCCACAGACCATACAGAAGGCGAATCCGCCCAAAAGCAGTCTCTGGGGCAGTACCGATGGGGGCTGATCCAGTAGATTTTGTAGGGCTGTTGACCAGTTTTGAGTGTTGGTAGCTCCTAGTGATGATGTTGGTGTGACCGGATTTGGGACATGATTAGGTGATGGTCGGACTAGTGGTGCTGATACCGCTGTCCCTCCATAGATCGATCTAATCTCAGCTGAGGTTAGATTAGGGTGAGCGGTTTCTCCCTTAGGGAGTCCCTCTCTAGACGGCATAGATGCTTCTGGTTTGTTCATGGTAGTTCACCGATAATCACTGCTAGTGTTGTGTGTATTGATTTGAACTGAGAAGACTAACCTTGGCGAAAGTTAATCTTGAACACAGTGGGCGATATCAGGGAAAATACAAGAATCAATAAGGAGCCATTATTATCAACATTATTGATAATAAAATTCAATAGTCCTAATAAGCAAGGCTGAATATGGTCATAATTTTTGCCCCGTATCACATTTTTGCTAAATTTTTCTTGGGCTTACCCTGTGGGCGATATACTGATCAACCCTAATCACCCCAAGAGCTATTTTTTAAGCAAAAAATTGATAAATTTCATAAATGCCAGGGTTAAAGATCCAGCTGCTGCTGGGCTAGGTGGTAGTACAGACCTTTCTCAGCCATGAGTTCCTCGTGGGTACCGCGCTCTGCGATCAGACCTTGGTCGAGGACGAGTATAGAGTCAGCATTGCGCACCGTAGAAAGACGGTGGGCAATGATGAAGGTAGTGCGATCGCGACTAATGCGAGCTAAATTTTGTTGAAAACGTCGCTCGGATTCTGTATCTAGGGAGCTAGTCGCTTCATCGAGAATCATAATCTTGGGGTTACCCAGCAAGGCTCGGGCGATCGCAATCCGTTGCCGTTGTCCCCCAGACAGGTTAGACCCTCTCTCCCCAACCTTGGTGTTGTATCCCAGGGGCAGGTTTTGAATAAACACATGAGCTTCAGCCAATTTGGCAACTTCTACCCCTTGTTCGAGGCTATACTCGGGTTTGTATAAGGTGATGTTCTCTAAGATCGTCCCTGAAAACAAAAAGCATTCTTGGGGTACCACACCTAATTGAGAGCGTAAAGACTGGGGAGAAACATGTCGGATGTCGTGGCTATCAATCAAAATACGGCCTGTAGTTGGCTGATAGAGTCCTTGGAGCAGCTTTACCAAGGTACTTTTGCCCGAGCCACTGCGTCCGACAATGGCTATGGTCTTTCCAGGGGCAACCTCGAAGGAAATGTTTTGAAGGGTGTATTGTTCATCATCCTCACTATAGCGAAAGCTGACATTGTCAAACTGGACATGCCCCGCGATCGCGGGCAATGGCATCAGGGGTTTTTGGGTATTCTCTTCTGGCTGGGTGGTCAAGACATCATCGAGCCGTTCCACCGATACCAAGATTTCTTGGAATTCATCCCAAAGTCCCACCAAAGACAAAATCGGGCTAATCACCCGACCAATGAGCATATTAAATGCCACAAACTGACCAATTGTGAGCTGTTCCTGAATTACCAGACTAGCCCCGAACCACAGTAAAGCCGTGCCGCTGAGGTTATTAATCAAGCCACTGACTGACCCTAAGCCGTTGGCCAAGTTCTGTCCTTTGAATACCATATTCAACTGACCCGTGAGGCGGTCTTCCCAGCGCCAGCGCACCTCTTGTTCAGAGGCTGCTGCTTTGACAGTTGCTACTCCCGACATCATTTCTACTAACAGGGAGTTTTGTGCCGCTGCTTCTTTAAAGATTTCCCTGGACACTTGGCGTAGAAATGGACTGGCAAGTATGGTCAAAATCGCAATCGGTACAATCGTTGCCAGCACCAGCAAGGTTAGGTGCCAGTTGTAGTAGAGCATCAGCCCCACATAGACAAACATCATTACCACATCCAGCCAAGTGGCAATGGCTTGCTGAGTGAGGAACGCCTGAATTTTACCAGTTTCCTGGACTCGGGTTAGGATGTCCCCCACCTGGCGGGATTCAAAAAACTTCAGGGGTAGTGTGAGGGTATGCTTAATAAAGCCACTGACAAAGGTAAGACTGAGTCGATTGGAAAAGTAATCCAGCAGGTAGCGTCTGGTGACACTCAAGCCTATGCTCCAAAGGCCAAAGATGACTAGACCAATGGCAAACACATTGAGGGTAACAACACTTTTGTTAACCACCACCTGATCCAAAATGATTTGGGTAAACAGGGGGGTAATCAGACCAAAAACCTGGAGCAGTAGGGAAGCTAGGATAATTTGCAACAGGACTGTGCGATGGGGCCATAGCAATCCCCAAAAGCGATTCAGAGAAATCTTTTGATTAGGAGTCCCTGCTAGCTGGGGAGTGGGATTCAACAGCAGCGCATATCCTGTCCAACCCTCTAGAAATTGTTGTCGAGAAAGCGATCGCTTTCCTACAGCTGGATCCGCAACAAGTACCTTCTCCCCTTTGACCCAATAGACAACTATATAATGATCACCTTGCCAGTGAGCAATCCAGGGGTTACTCCGATCCGCTAGGCGAGCTAAAGACGCTCTAACTGGAGTAGCTTGAAATCCCAAGGTTTCTGATGCTCTGGCTAACCCTTTCAGGGATGACCCAGAACGCCCCACCCCTGCCAGATTCCGTAGGGAATTCAAGCTAAATCGTTTGCCCCAGTAACGTCCAATCATTGCCAAGCAAGCAGCGCCACAATCTGAAGACGATTGCTGTTCAATGAAGGGATAGCGTTGCCACAACCCCTGAAGAAAAGGTCGCTTCGTCGGTACGGGAAATGGGATCAGTTTAGACTCAGCCTGGGTCGAGTTACTTTGTGTTTCACCATTTCCATTGCTAGGGGGGTTGGATGGAATTAGCGGTACTCTGTGACCCGGCTGATTACGGATTTGGTGAACTATGGCGCTAGTGGCGTCTGATTTCTGGTGTCCATTTTCAGAGCTTTGACCCGTCTGTGGACTCAACCTTGCCAGCACCGGTACCAGGGCTTGGGCAGTGTCCCAATGTTCCTGAGGGAGATAGGTTACCCATAAATCGCTTTGGGCAATCCAATCTTCCGGTACTGGCTGAGGATAGCCCCAACTTTCGCCAATGGCAATGGTTAGTGGGCAATTCTCTTCAACTCCACCCCTTGCAATCTGACCACTACGTAGCCAGTAACGACCGACTTGGCCAGACTCAACTAAGGACTCCCCAGCGGAAATCCGTGTGTCTACCAGGTAGGGCAACAATTGCTGTAGGGTGATGCTGTCAAGCGATCGCAATTCTGTCAAGGTCTTGAAGAAAATCAAGCGTTGCCGGTGCTGAGCTTGTTGCTGTAGGTGTTCGAGCCACTCCGGTAGCTTTTCTAACCAAGATTGCAGTTCCGCTAAGGAGATCCGAGCAATCTTTCCTGAACTCGCTGCGATCGCTTGGTAAGGATAAGATAGGTTGCACAACAGTTCCTCAGCCCCAAAGGTTGCCCCCTCTTCAAGAACCTGTACCGATACGTCCCGCTGTTTTTCCTCATCAAAGCTTAGCAGCCGCACCCGCCCGCCACAGACGACGTAAAAATACTTATTTGGTTCATTTTGAACAGAATCTTGGCTTAACTCCCGTCTAGGATAGGATATAATTTTATCACCTAGATCAAAGTTATGAATTTGGAAGGATTGACTAAATTCTGGTAATAGTGTCTTTGATAGCGTCTTATCCAACCAGTTCGCGATTAGGTGTTCAATAACCTCGGAAGATTTCTGGGTCGGGTATTGGCCAAGGTAATCTGGTGGTTGCCCTGATTTTTCTAAACCGACCGTTTTCTGATGCATTAGGTAGAACCCCTTCTTTAGTTAGTTTTACCTTGTCTTGACTAGCGCCATGGTTAGGTGGAGTCTTCGGCCCCATTTGATTGGCACGATTCTTGATTGTTCAAACAGTACTCTGGGTATTCACATAGACTCTGCTCTCCCTTTTGACCTAGTGATAGTTCCAGTAGTGTTCCCTGGGGTTGACTTAGGAGTTGACTTAGGAGTACTGTGGCATCCAACAAGTGTTTGCCGTTTTATGCCACCTAAGCCATCCCAGCTAATCCAGGTAATAAGTAATAATTTGATGGTCACCCTTGCTCGGGGAGGCTAATCGCCCTTTTTTAGGTAACTTCATAAAAAGCTTGTGAAATCAATTATGAGTTTTTTCCGCTGAAAACTCAATATCTTTACATATTTCTTAAAAATTCAAATCTTTTCTACATATTCCTTACCAGTAAACCCATGGACAATCTCCGGAATAATCCTATGTGAAGTAAATTGGTGCTGTCAAGTTGTTTTCACAATAAATTCACGGTTTTTAAGGGAACTTCAATAAAATTTTAGAAAATCTTATTGAAGTTAAGTCGCCAGATTGAAGTTAACCAGCCAGATAGAGTTGTCAAGTTTTCCTAACATTTTTACTAAACTCATATAATCAGTTTAGTAGTTATCAATAGTTTCACAAGTACTTTACCAACTCTTCATTAAATTTTACTATAAACTTTAAACAAAATTCACAAGTACAGCAATGTCTCAGCTCCTAGAGAAGCTTTGTGATTCGTGATATAGCGGTTTTTAGCCTAATGAGGTACACAGGATTTTTTACCTTTTCTTTCTTCTGACTTTACTGCTCCGAAGTCCCTGCTCCCTGCTCCCTATAAACCCAAAAACTTGTACCTTACTAGCTTAAAAACCGCTATAGTGTGATACGGTTTATCAATTACCCTAGGGGTTATACCCATCAATAATTCGCCAACTTAAATTCGCCAGCTTACAGAGCACCATACTCCCTATCTGGTCGTCATATCATCGACCCTTAATACTAAATCATTAAAACTGATCGGGAGATGGGGAGAAGTAAGGGGAGGGAAGAACGTGGATATTGTTAATCATCACTCATCCTCCGGACTTGCTATAAGTTAATCAATAGTTAAGTAGCTCCACTTAATTAAACATCAAACGTTCAACAGTATAATTTCCCTGTTGACCCCGATTTTCCATCCCCTCAATAATTGCTAAAGCGTTGGTCGTATTCATCCTCAAATACATAACTACCCAATTCTTGACGTTTGAGATGTAGCCCTTGGTCTTCAATACGGTTCATTTGAGGAGAATAAGGAGGAAGAAAAAAGATGCGTGGGTCCTTGTTTTGACCAAATTTGATGACGTTGTTGAACTACCTTGGCACGATGGATTGAAGCGTTATCGTGAATAATCACTGTGGGCTTTCCTGTCTCAAATAATCGCTTCATCGCTTTTTGTGCTTGCCATTCCATCAAACGAAGATAACTGTTGGTGTTGTAAGTTCCCACTTTCAAGGTATATTCAAATCTTTTGTCTTGTTCCCAAACTCCGATGCGGATTGACTCTTCTTCCTTTTCTACTGGTTTGAGAAATAGATTTTTGTTTACCAATGGGACTATAGCCGTAAGCATTCAGCAGTCAGCTGTCAGCCGTTGGCCACAGACCCAAAGCTGATAGCACCTCAAGTAGCGTGGCCATTCCCGTAGCGTGGCCATAGGCCAAAGCCCAAAGCTGATAGCTAAATGCTTACTCAAGACAAGGTCAAAAACGGTAATTATTTTGTATAATTGATTTAGAAATGCTATCGGTAAACTACTTACTAGAAGAAGCATAGCAAGAGGATGAACTTCTGCTATAAATTCTGGCAATAGAGTCTCTTTTGACAGTAACCTCTTGAATAATGGTTGCTTCATCCCCAGAGGCAGTTGCTGTACTTTCGGCTTGGACTACAACCGTACCATCTGGTGAAACTATCCATTTTCTAATTGTCTGGGAACGTTTCATGGTTACATCACTCTAGTTAGTAATTTTAGTTATTAGGTAGATTCAATTTTATTACCCCTGCTCCGAAGCTCCGTTCGCGTTCGCGCAGCGTCTGGCTCTGCCAGTAAGCGTGGCCCACGGCCTTAGCTCCCTGCTCTCTAAAACCATTAATAGCATTGGGATTATTCCCCAGTATTGATGGTACTAAGTTCACTATGGATCATATAGTTAACTTCACTATTGAGCCACTCTTGAAACATACTCTGTAAAATTTCTTTAGACTTTTCTTCGGTTAATTCAGCTGGAATAAATTCTTCAACTAAGAAAAGATGATATCCTTGTTCGGTTTGCAGGGGATGAGTCACTTCTCCTGGCTGAACACTAAAGATAACGGCAGCTATCTCAGGCTTAAAACTCCAGCGATGCAACTTTCCTTCATAGCCACACCGTCGCTGCCTTTCTGGGTCTATATCATAGAAATGAGCAGCTTCATAAAAACTGATTTCTCCTTCTTCAATCTGATAGAAAAGCTCCAGAGCAATTTCCTCAGAATCCACCAGAATTTGATAAACCAACACTTGCTCAAAGTCCAGTCGATTTTGAGCAAAGCTTTTTTCGACATCCTTAGAAAATAAGGACTCAGCAAGCTTTTGGGCAAGCAAGCGATCGCTAATTCCCGCTTCCCAATCCTCTGCTGTCACCATCTGATCTGCCAGCCAAGCCAATGTTTCTGCTGCCTTTTCCAAACGATTGGCATAACGGATCTCATCCGCCTGAGCTTGCACGTCTTCTGGTGAGACTGTTATCCCTCTTTCTTGAGCTGCTTTATTGATAACTCGTTGATACAAAACTTTTTGACAGATGCCCTTGAGATGTATCTCCTTTTTCAAGGAGTACATAATTTCCTCTGGAGTCACCGATGCTTTGGAAAGGTCAACCATTACACCCGATTATGAACTATAATTGGAACTACTTACAGTCTTGGTCAGATTCAGCTGAGTCAACCCTCTGACTATTATCATCATACAAAAAGCAATTCCTAACCTCTGCCAAGTTGCCGAATTGAGGGGGGAGTATTTGACAGTCAAACCTAGAGTTTAGACTTATACCTCAATCAAAACACCTCGCCCCTCAATCCCCGTTTTGAAGCCAGCACACAGAAGCTAGATTAGATTTTATTAAGCTTATAGCTTCAGAAGTATCTGCTAAAGAAGTTAAATCTCATGAAAAAAGGTTCCTGAATATCAGGTGCTGAGAAGTTATCAGTACCAGCGCTAGCTTCAACAATACCCGCAGTGTTTGTGGCTTTACTAGCAGATGCTTGCACTGCACTCGTAGCCATGTTTCCATCAGGATCGATGCTCATGGCATTAGTCATAGTACTTGCTGCTTCAGAATTTACTTCCGATACAGATATAATTGTAGAACGACTAGCCTTCATCGTTGTAAATGAGCCAGGTAAAGCCCATAAATCAAAGCTATCAAACATAATCGTTAACCTCCTTTGTTACTAATGGAACGAGTTAAAAACAATTTTAATTAGTGAAAAATTAACTATATTTTTGGCATAATTCGGTAACTTCGTATCGGATAACTTAGGCTCAGCGGACAATAATTGATAAAATAATTATCATAAAAGCGATGCAGCGCTGTTGCCTGTTGCCTGTTGCCTTTTGCCTTAAAATAATAAGCAAAGTACCTCACCCAAATAAGAACTGCTATATATTTGTTGAGTTACCCAATGAAACCATAAATCGCAAAGGCATCGTAGACAGAATGACCCGAGTAAAAACGATCCCTAGCCCTAGCCTCAGCTCTTGCCCTAGCTTCAGAAAAGAACTGGTCTACATCGGTAAAGCCTTTTACCGATGTATCGGTATGCTGACCGAAAGCATCGGCCTTACCATTAGCGGTAGCAATGCCAGGACCAGCTAAGGCTTGAGCATTAGTAAAAACAAAACCACCTAAAATAGGGTGGTCTTTTACCTTTAGCTCGAAATATTCTAATTCAGAAATTTTCATGAATGATTCTCCTGGTCAAATTAGGTAATAGTTAATTGTGATTGGGAGCATTTAAAAGCAACTAAATATAAAAGCAACTAAATATGATAAATTGGGAGCACCGTTTTCTGTAAGTACCGAGCAAGATGCTCCCACTACCAATTACGTCCTTATTTTACTCACCACAAGCAAAATGCTTCCACTACCAATTCACAAAAATGGGATGCTCCCATTGTGATTAATGCTGCGGAAAGATGTTACTGATTTTTGCTTCATCTTTCCGCAGCATTGATAGCCTTAAGTCTCAACGATTACTCTAAGCCGTTTTAGTAATAATGCTTCTTATTCTTAGAAGAACTAACAGATATTGTACTTAGGGTAGATTGAGAACCATGCTCAGTAGTGGTAGTACTGCCAGTGACGTTAGTGAAGGTCTCCTCACCAAAGGCTTGTGCGCGGCCATCAATCGTAGCTACGTTCTCTTCAATGTCAATACCGACGTTGATAAATTTGTTAAATCCGAAAGGTAAGTAAGGTTGGTAGTAGCCAGAGCCACCCACAACTTTGGGGTCTTCAGCAATAGTTTCTAAATGATTTAGATCAGAAATAATCATTATTTATTTATCTCCTTTTTGTTAATCAAAATGCTTAAATTACACTTCAATTAAACTATCCTTTTTCAAAATTATTGTCTCGCTAATTTGGCAATCAACCTATTTAATTACGGTTTGATATAACTACTGATAATTTAGTATATTGAAGTCAAAAAAATGAGTTATTCCCACATAAAAATGATTGTAATAATCTTGATATATAATTGAATTTAATGCATTATATTAGGATATGAAGACACCCAGGGTTACAAATTACTTAATCACAAAAAGTTCCTGATTAAGTACTAACGGCTGATAGCAGAGAAGCCAATACCTACAGACTTGGAACCAGTTACTCCACCTTGCTCAATAGTGATGAAGACGCTTTCTTGCTTAGTAGCAACGTTATTACCTTTATCGCTAGAAGCTTCAGATGTAACACCACCTGAAGCGGTAATACCATTAATGTCTACACGAGAGATAATGCTGGTATTGAAAATTTCGGTTTCGGTGATGTTGCTGGTGGTGTTGAAAACGCTGTTGACATTGTTGTTGAATGTGATTCCAGCAATAGTAGTACCACCTTGAACTTGGCTAGCGTCAACGGATTCTAGATGGTTTAGATCAGAAATAAGCATTGATTTTCTCCTTTTTTATTGTGGCTCTCCTAGAGTGGCTATGATAAATTAGTACAAAATAATCGCCATAGTCCTTGCTTAGTAAGCTCTTGAGTAATTTAAAAATGCAATTTTAATAAAAGCGATGCAGCGCGGTCTTGGGGGTTTCCCCCGGAGACAAAACCTTAGATAGTGGAGCCTTTATAGTTAGCAGGTTATGCAGAAAAGGGTTAACTATTTTTTAATAAGGCGACCCTATCTTACGGTAAATTCAAACCATGAGCGACTGCATCAAGACAATGTATTTTTAGTTTATTGAATCCCTTGCTATTTAAGGGGTTAAGCTCATTTAAACTACTAATTTACTATAATCAGTCTAGGAGAGCCTTTATTGTTAATAATGAATCAAGGCAAACGCATCTAAATTATAGAAACGTTACTCAGAAAAGATTTCAAACTTAATAAGTTAAAATACTTATCATATGAATCTCATATCCAGTAGGCATTTCAAAATAAGATGCGTTTACCCTGAATAATGAATCGAGGTTTACAAATTACTTAATTAGTAACTTGTCCTGATTAATTAATGACGGCTGATTCCAGAGAAGCCAATACCTACGGACTTGGAACCAGTTACTCCACCTTGCTCAATAGTGATGAAGACGCTTTCTTGCTTAGTAGCAACGTTATTACCTGCATCGCTAGAACCTTCAGATGTAGTACCACCTGAAGCGGTAATACCATTAATGTCTACGCTAGAGGTAATGCTGGTATCGAAAACTTCAGTTTCGGTGATGGTGCTGCTGGTGTTGAAAACGCTGGTGACATTGTTGTTGAATGTGATTCCAGCAATAGTAGTACCACCTTGAACTTGGCTAGCGTCAACGGATTCTAGATGGTTTAAGTCAGAAATAAGCATTGATTTTCTCCTTGTTGGTTGTTGATGATGAATCGAGATTTAGAAACTAATTAATCAGAAACTTTTCGTGATTAATTACTAACGGCTGATACCAGAGAAGCCAAGACCTACAGACTTGGAACCAGTTACTCCACCTTGCTCAATAGTGATGAAGACGCTTTCTTGCTTAGTAGCAACGTTATTACCTTGATCGCTAGAACCTTCAGATGTAGTACCACCTGAAGCGGTAATACCATTAATGTCTACGCTAGAAGTAATGCTGGTATTGAAAACTTCAGTTTCGGTGATGGTGCTGGTGGTGTTGAAAACGCTGGTGACATTGTTGTTGAATGTGATTCCAGCAATAGTAGTACCACCTTGAACTTGGCTAGCATCAACGGATTCTAGATGGTTTAGATCAGAAATAAGCATTGATTTTCTCCTTCTTTGTTGTTGATTTTATTTCTGTGGAGCAGCTTTGTTTTAGCTGTTGATATAACTATATCCATATTCCCCTAGGCATGTCTCGCCAATTTGGCTTCAAGCTTTTCTTTTTTGAAAATCACTGGATTTACTAAAAGGATGTAGTCAGCAGTAACCAATTCTGGATTATTTCAAAGATATTGGTAATATTTATGGGGTTTTAGTCAAGTAAATTATTATGAACAAACTTGTCATTATATCTAATATAAAAAAAAATGAACGCCACTTTGACTTGAGATTGATGCTTGACTCCTCCCACAACTAAAGAGTGACTAGTAACCGATTCTGAATTAGTTCAAAGAGATGGGTAATGTTGATGAGGTTTTATTGAAGTAAATTATTAGTAATGAGCGGGTTATTATATCTAATCTAATTAAAAAAATGAACGCCACTTTGGCTTGATATTGATGGTTGAATCATCCCACAACTAAAGTAGGTGCTAAAGTCCGTGGGATGTTGAGTCATTAGTTAATAGCAAAGGGAACAGCGGAGCAGGGAACAGGGAGCAGGGAGCAGGGAGCAGGGAGTGTGGGAAGTGTGAGGAGAGGGGGCGTGTGGGGCGTGTGGGAAGTGTGGGGAGATGGGGAGATGGGGAGATTAAATTAATAATGTGTAGCCCTGTGAGGGCTAAGAATTGGTATAACCTGAGTTCGATATAAGCGATCGCTTGACGAAAGAGTAAGAAATACAAGGGTTGGGCAACTAGGGTAGATTAAGGCTTTCAGGGTTACGTCGAACTTAGGTTAACTAGGGATTAGCCACGCTTAAACCCCTTAGATTAGGCCCGCTTAACCATTAACCGTGCCACCTAGCCCTAACCCTCAAAACTAAATTGACAAAGTACTAGGGCTGTTTTTACTAGGGCTATTTTTACTAGGGCTATCTTTCCTAGGGCTGTTTCATACCGGTCTGTGATCAGATCAAAAAACGCCTCGTCCATCAACACGGACAAGGCAGTTCTTAATGAATTAGTTTGACCACAGGCTTAGTCTGATCCGGTGTAGTGCTAAGCAGTAGTGGTAATGACAAGGAGCATGGGTAGGAAAATGATTACACCTGCTCACCACAGGGAAACCAAACAGTCTCGCCGTAAATAATCCGCTAATTTCTTGAGCATGGATTCCTCTTCTTCCAGTTCAGCGATCAACTGCTGTTCTTGATCCCCACCGTGGACCTGTGAGGTTTTATTGCCAAGCTTCTCTACATAAGCCAGATCTTTGATCTGGCTCAAACGCTTCCGTGCATTCAAGGCTTTAGTGCCATTGTTAATCATACTAGCTTGCTTCTGTAAGATCATATCCCGGTTTTGTTTGAGCAAGCGGCTGTAGGTTCTAGAAGGCATGTAGTCTAGGGGGTTATGGCCCGCAAAGCGTAGCATCAACACACAAGCCCAAGAATACTTGCCATCAAGGATGGCTTCCTCGATCTCGCTAAACTTATCGGTATCCATCACTTTGTCGAGCTTGGTATTGGCAGAAGGAATACGATAGGTCATGGTTATTTCTGATCCTGTAAGTCTAAAGGTCAATAGTTTATAAGGTCGGGTGCAGTTAACTTGCAGATTTCAAGGAATTACTAGCAAGTTGACTACTAAGAATTAACGGTCAACTGTTAACCGTCAACGGAAAACGATCAGTCAGTGATGAAAATGAGACAACAGAGCACTATAGATCGATGCCACTTTTTTGCAGCTGTCGCATCGGATCCAATAAGAAATCGATAATCCGACGGCGGCGGATGATGATGTCAGCATTGGCGGTCTGACCAGCCTTAAACCGGATGATTTCATCATCTTCAATCACATAGTCACGGTCAAGGGACACTTTCACCTTATAGACTGAACCCATTACTTGATCAGCTTTAGCATCGGAAGAAATGGAAATCACCTTGCCTTTGATGATGCCGTAATCCTGATAGGGATAGGCATCAAATTTCACTTGCACCGGCATTCCTTCGTTAATAAACCCTGCCTCGCGAGTAGGCAAACTTGCCGATAGCACTAGGGGGGCACCTTGAGGAGCGATTTCGGCGATGCTATGTCCTGGTTGCACGACTTGACCAGTATTAGAAATGTTGAGGGAAGATATTATCCCATCCACTGGCGCTTTAAGAAACTTCTGTTTGAGCCTGGTTTTAGCAGTAGTAACTAGGGTTTCATTTTCAGAAATTCTAGCTTTGATTTGGGTCAGTTCCACTTCCAACTGTTGAATTTTCTGCTGTGCTTCTAGGCGAGTGGTGCGTCCCGTTGCTTGCCGATGCTCTAATTCTGCCTCTAGTCGTTTGATCTCTGCTAAAGTTTGTTGTAGCTCACCTTGGCTTTGACTAGTCGCCGCTTCGCGATCGCGTATACTTTGCTGAGCTTGAAAGATTTGTTCGCGAGTACTCAAACCCTCTTGCAGTTTGCTTTCGGTAACAGCACTTTGGCTAGCACGAAAGCTTTGTTCTGCTTGAAATACCTGTTCTTTGGAGATTGCTCCTTCTGCCAACAGAGGCTTAAGATTATCGAGTCGTTCTTTAAGAGCCACTACATTAGCCCGCCGTTGCTGGAGCAGTTCTTGGGCTGTCGCCTGCACCAGCTTCATCCGTTGTAATCGTTCGCGATTAGCGGCTTTAGCTAACTGATGTTGAATGATTTGTTGTCTAATTGCCGATGCACTAGCTTGTGCTCGTGCGATCGCAGCTTGTTGTGCTTGAACTTCTGCTTGGGTAATCTGCTCACGAGTTTCTGCTTCCAGACGGGTTCTTTCAAGCAGTCCTTGCATCTGAACTAACTTAATCCGGTCGGCATTAAGCACTTTCTCTAAACGCTCTACTTCCTGAGTAGCAAGCTCTGTATCCAGTTCCACCAAGACTTCCCCAGCTTTAACCGCTTGCCCTTCTTTGACCTTAATACTAGCAATCTTCCCTGGCTCAATCGGGTCAACTTTATAAACGTCCCCTTTTGGCACTAAGCTTCCATGAGCTTTACCGACTTCATCAATCTGCCCAAACGTTGCCCAAGCCACAAATATCGTACAGAAGCTTAACCCACCCAACATCAGCAGCCGGGGAAGGTTCGCCGGAGGCTGGTCAAGGGTAGTTTGTATGGAGGTTGACCATTTGGACGTACTAGGAGCATTGGCAGTATTGGTTCCTACCTCTGTGCTGGGTGAGGCTACAGGCTCTTGGTCATAATCAGGTCTCAGGCGACCTGATGGCATTAAAACGACGTTACCCTGACGACTCGTAGCCGCCTCAGGTGGGGAGTTGATTGGTTTTGCTTGTGTCATGGTGGTAGATCACGCTAAATTAACATTTTAGGGAAATGACCAATGTTTTGGGAAAGTCAGCGGCCAATTCTCTTGCTGCCCTTAGCTTCGCGGGGCGAGTTTGGCATTGTTGGGCAGACCGAAATCCTTGGCATTACCTGACTCTACTTGGCCCTTTTTCAGATAGCTTCAATGCACCCCAAGATCAGAACTTAAACCCTTCCCCTTTAAGTAGCCGTCGGTCGGTCAAACCGCTTGGCTGAGCACGCTGTGAGGTGTGGACTTGAGCAACCTAACCCCTAGGGTTAGGCTCTCCAAGTTACCTCCGTCTCACCTTTGGTGGGGTAAATGGGAATCAATTAAACAAAGGAATGGAATTAAACAATCCTGTGAGTGTGCGTCATGGGGGATTCTCAGGGGATTCTAAACGGTTGCGCTTGAGATGGGTGTGGAGCCATATCTGAACACGTTTTTCTCCCCTTCTATTCACACAGGGCTTTTCCACTTTTCTGATAAAAGATCAATTTCATCTGAGTATGTTGCTAAATTGGCAGATTTTTGTTTTTTTTTTACAAAGCTTGACATAGCGATAGCTAGCTTCAAATTTCATTTGTCCTTAGTCATTAGTCCTTTTAACATCACTGTGTTGCCAAATTGGCAAATTTTTACATAGTTTGATATAGTCATAAGTAGCTTCAAATTTTATTAGTCATTAGTCCTTTGTGACTAACCAGGGTCTGTTGGTATTTACAAATGACTAATGACTAAATAACTAATAACTAATAACTCATGACTAATGAGCACTTGTTAACGATATATTAAAGATCTAGCTGCTGCTGCGCTAGATGATAGTAAAGACCTTGACGATCCATGAGTTCCTCATGGTTGCCTTTCTCGACCAGAACACCTCGGTCTAGGACAAGGATGCAGTCAGCATTGCGCACTGTAGAGAGGCGGTGGGCGATGATGAAGGTAGTGCGATCGCGACTAATGCGAGCTAAGTTTTGTTGAAAGCGGCGCTCGGATTCTGTATCTAGGGAGCTAGTCGCTTCATCCAGAATCAGAATCTTGGGGTTGCCCAATAGGGCTCGGGCTATGGCAATCCTTTGTCGCTGTCCACCAGAAAGGGTAGATCCTCGCTCTCCGACTTTAGTATTATATCCCAAAGTCATACCTTGAATAAAGGCATGGGCTTCTGCTAGTTTAGCTACCTCTACGGCTTGATCCAGGCTGAAATCTGGTCGGTAGAGAGTGATATTTTCGACAATTGTCCCCGAGAACAAGAAACATTCTTGGGGTACCACACCCATTTGAGAGCGCAAGGATTGGGGAGAAATATGGCGGATATCGTGTCCATCTATCAAAATACGACCATTAGTCGGATGATAGAGACCTTGGAGTAGCTTCACCAAGGTACTCTTGCCCGAGCCACTGCGCCCCACTAGAGCTATGGTTTCTCCAGCCTTAACGTGTAGGGAAATATTCTGTAGGATATTGCGATCCTCATCCTCCGAGTATCGGAAGGTAACATCTTCCAATATTACATCACCCTTAATCTCAGGTAGAACCAGCATCGGTTCTTGAGGATTCTCCTCTGGCTTAGCAGATAAGACATCATTCAGCCGTTCTACAGACACCAAGATTTCTTGAAACTCATCCCAAAGATTCACTAGAGCCAAAATTGGACCAGTCACTCGGCCAATGAGCATATTAAACGCGACATACTGACCGATAGTGAGCTGCTCACTAATTACTAAGCTAGCGCCAAACCAAAGTAAAGCGGTGCTGCTGAGAGTATTAATTAGAGAACTAATTGACCCCAACCCGTTCGCTAGGTTTCTACCTTTAAATTGTACATTCAACTGATTGGTGAGGCGATCTTCCCAGCGCCAGCGCACTTCTTGTTCCGAAGCCGCCGTTTTTACAGTAGCAACTCCTGACATCATTTCCACTAACATAGAATTTTGTTGGGCTGCTTCTTTAAAGATTTCCCTGGACACCTGACGTAGAAAGGGACTGGCGATCACAGTCAAGATGGCGATGGGTAAAATCGTTGCCAGCACCAGGACAGTTAGACGCCAATTGTAGTAGAGCATCAGTCCAATATAGACAAACACCATCACCACATCTAGCCAAGTAGCAATCGCTTGCTGAGTTATAAAACCCTGAATTTTTCCAGTTTCCTGAATTCGGGTCAGGATATCCCCCACCTGGCGGGATTCAAAAAACTTCAGAGGTAAGGTCAGGGTATGGTTTATGAACCCACTGACGAAGGTGAGACTAAGCCGATTAGAAAAGTAGTCGAGTAAGTAGCGTCTGGTTATACTAACCCCAATCGTCCAAATGCCAAAGATGATTAGACCAATGGAGAAGACATTGAGAGTGACCAGGCTTCTGTTGACAATCACCCGGTCAAGAATGATCTGGGTAAATAGGGGACTAATCAGACCAAAAACCTGAAGGATGAGGGTAGCGAGGATAATTTGCAGCAGAACTGAGCGATGGGGCCATAGCAACCCCCAAAACGGCCCTAGAGAGCGTTTGTCGCTGGGAGTAACTGCTAGTTGGGGAGTTGGATCCAATAGCATGGCATACCCAGTCCAACCTTGGAGAAAGTCTTTGCGAGGAAGCGATCGCTTCCCCACTGCTGGATCTGCAACAAGTACCTTATTACCCTTTACCTGGTAGACAACAATATAGTGATCTCCTTCCCAGTGAGCAATCCAAGGATTACTCCGATCCGCTAAGCGACCTAAAGAAGCCCTGACTGGACTAGCTTGAAAGCCTAAACTTTCTGCTGCTTTAGATAAACCTTTGAGGGATGAACCAGAACGGCCCACTCCTGCCAGTTCCCGCAGGGAGTTGAGAGCAAACCGTTTACCCCAATACTGCCCAATCATGGCTAAGCAGGCAGCACCACAATCCGAGGAAGCTTGCTGCTCAATAAAAGGATAGCGCTGCCAAAACCTTAGGAATTTCCAACCCTGCTTTGCTGGTTTAGGAAAATCAAAGCTTTCTGACTGACTCGGTTCAAGGGGCGTTTGTTGCTTAGGAGGTTCTAAAACTCGCCGAGTCGGTCGTGCTCTAGTCTGGTTTGGATGTGGTGACGGAGTATGGGTCTTGTTAACTAGGCGTTGATGGGATGGAGATTTACCGTCACCATTTTTAGCAGTTTGCCTGTTCTCCTGATCTGGTGACTCGGTGGAGTTAGCCAAAACTGGTGCGATCGCGCAAGCCGCTTGCCAATGCTCTTGAGGCAGCTGGTAAAGCAATACATCAGTTTGGGCAATCCAATCTGTTGGTACTGGCATCGGATATCCCCAACTTTCTCCGATGCTAGGAAATGGAGCAGAGGAATTTGCCTCTGTTCCTTCTGGCGTTCCCATTTGACCACTACGTAGCCAGCAATGCCCAGCTTGGGAAGAGGACACCAGAGACTCCCCAGCCTCAATGCGTCTTTCTACGATGTAGGGCAACAGTTGATTTAGGGTAACAGCGTTAAGGGTACGCAATTTGGTCAAAGTCTTGAAGAAAATTAGGCATTGCCGGTGCTGGGCTTGTTTCCCCAGGATTTCCGACCACTTTGGCAACCTTTCCAACCAAGGCAAGAGTTGATTTAGCGAAATACGAGCAACTTGTCCTGAACTCGCTGCGATCGCTCTGTAAGGATAGGATAGACTACCTAAGAGATCATAGGCACCAAAGGTTTCCCCTTCTTCGAGTACCTGTATGGAAACCTCCCGCTGTTTTTCAGCATCAAAGCCTAGTAGTCGTACCCGCCCCTGACAAACTAGGTAAAGATATTGGTGATCTTGTTCAATCTCAACAGAATCTTGGGATAGCTCTGGTTTAGTATAGGCAAGGATTTTCTCCCCTAGCTGGAAGTGATCAAGGTCAAATGATTGACTAAATTCATAGTTGAGCTTTGGATCAACTGAGTCTAAGGTCAAGCTTTGAAGCACTACTGATAAATTGCTAGCAGGGTCTGAGTTGATGGCAGACGGTGGTAACCCATGCTCTGCCGAATCCCTGATTATATTCTTCATATGTTAAACATTGAAAATTGATTTTTAACAATTAACCATTTACAATTAACCATTTACAATTAACTACATTTAGTTAGCTAATAACTTAGGGTTTGTCAAGTCATTAACCGGCTCTTTACCAATAATTCACAAAAAATTCACCAAAACTTTAAGTAAACTTCATTTAAACTTTAAATTACCCCTATAGCATCTGGTGTAAAGTAAACCAAGACGGGTAGGGGGTAGGGAGATAGGAGGTCAAGTCTGAGTCAGATCATCAAGCCAATAGATGTCAGCTAGATGCAAGCAGATAGGGCGGTTGATGCGAGTGCAGTTCAACAGATTAAAAGGGAAGACGTTGACAAGTAGGCTCTGCATCAATCATCCATCAATAATCCATCCAACTGACCTAGGCAGGTGGGTTTTGTTCAGACTTGATGAATCTCCCAACTTTCCCGCTTAGCTGACTAGACCTTACTAACAACCTGTGATTGTGAGACAGGGGTTTTGCCAACTGGATGCTTACCAGCTTGACTATTTTCTTTGATTAACCGATTGTAGGTTCGGTAAGGGATGTAATGGAGGGGGTTGTAGCCAGAAAAACGCAGAACTAACACACAAGCCCAAGAATACTTGCCTGCGATGATAGCTTCTACGACCTGGTTAAGCTGCTCATTAGTCATGACTTGTTCAGAGCTCGTAGAGGTTGATGTTGGTTGAGATGTTCTACTAGTTGATGGTCTACTAGTTATTGAAAGCAATTTTTTGGCCATGGTAATCACCCAGAATTAACGACATCTTGTAATGGTCTATACCCAACTGGCAAAGGGAAGTTGCCAGTTCACCGGGGTAATAATTAAGCCTTGGAACAGGTTAAAGATTATTGCAATTGCGACCCATCTCTTACTATGGGGTTTTAGCTCATAGTTCTTGGTCTAAACATTGTATAAACACGCTTTGCATAAACACGCTTTGCATAAACACGCTTTGCTGCTACAAACTACCGTGGGGTACAATAACAAACTCTCAATCCAAGGATTAATCGGTGGCACATGTTGAGGCTCATTTACTCAACATATGCCACCGTGAACATTGGCCACAATGGATTCAACAACTGCTGGAGTAGAACAGAATTGAGTTTGAGATCAATTACCAACTTAAATACTTGCCAGTGGGGTGGGATTTTTCCAATCAGCCCCATATCAGTCCCTTGTAATGCGGGCAGAGCAGTGATTGCAGTTATGTCACAGAAGACTTTCAGGAGATTGAACATCCCTTGCAGTAAGCTGATTTCCCCCTTTTTGGCTCCCACCGATACTGATACGTTTGACGATAGCACATCATTCCGGAAATAGCTGCTATCCTGTTCAATGGCTTCAGTGCCAACACCCGTGTCGGAGGTGTCAGATGTAAGAGCCCTCAGCAATCTGTTCGAGATAGTTAACCCACAGCACTGCCAGCCATGGCTAGGGTCGTCAGTGGGATTTAAACCTACTGCTTTCAGGTTCAATTTGCTAAGCACCCCTGAAAAGCTCTTATTAAAAAGCTGGATTAGAGAACGCGGCGATGGCTTCCGCTTTCCTAATGGTATGTTCATGAGTATGTCGGATAATTTTTTCAAAGTTGATGCTGTTGTGACACCTAATGTTACACCTAATTTTTCACAATACCAGAGGCTTCCCTAAATAGACTAAGCGCAGATGTAGTGAAACATTGATCCTATTTCAGGCCCGTTACAACAACAAATACAAACCCTTATTAAATTCCTCTGTCTTTAGACAGAACACTTTTCTGTTGTCTGGAGTAAATCCCCAAACACCTAGACACCGAAACAGATGAGCACCTGAATTTACAAATCTTCTAGAGTTTTTATCTAGAGTTTCTGTGTGGCTAACTGCTGAGCTGAGCGCTTTAAGTATATCTACTCAGCCTTAGCTCCATAAAGGCGATAGCGTCTAGCCTGAAGTAGTTACAAGTTCTATTAAAAAAGCTGGCCGAGTGAGCTGAAACAATAAAATCACGCTTCTTGAGCATAGTTACCCTCTTTGATTATTTCAAAAAAGACAAATCCAAAATTGGATTAGTTTGGCTGTAAGGTTGATGAAGTTATATTTCACGCCGATGCTCTTGAACGTGAAACTTTGTTCATCTACAAAAGGAAATCTAGTAAATTCGAGGGGTGGTTGTCAAGCGAAAACTCACATTTATTTTAGACATTCACATTTTATTCATATTTTCTTCACAAAATGACCAAGATTACGCAAATTTCACAGAATCTTCACGTAATCTTGAGTAAACTGACAAGGAAATCTAGGAGCTAGATGTCACCCTACTCAACTTAAAGGGAAATTTCATGAAATCTTTACTATATCTTTACTAAAACTTGCTCCAGCCCCAATGTAAATTTTTGTGACAAATATCATGGTCAATCTGCCCCCTCTGTCCCCTCTTACGGTCTATTCTCCCTCTGGGGCTAGTGAACTAAGGGACTTCGTCAAGTGTAGTCGGCTCAGTGACCAATTACCATTTACCAATTACCGTCAATCATTGCATGAATCAGCAACGCCCTCCCTATTGCTGATCCTCTTGGCTTTATGACGTCATAGAGATTGCGATAGTTGAACATCGGAGGTGGCATCAGGGAAAGGCAATCACGACATTGACTGATCTGTTAGGTTAATACCCCGTGCAAGTGTTAAAATCAACCATCATCTGTCTTTTTACTAACCTATTTTTATGAGGCGGTTAAGACAACTCTTCCAAAAACTTAGAGATGCAGGCAAAGATGAGAATTTCTTATACGGGCTAAATCTGTTCGAGGGTTTTGTTTCCAAAGTTCTCTCTTTGGTGATGGTGGTGGTAATATTGGTGGCACTTAGTAGCCTAGTTATTTCACTAGTTAAAGAAATAACCAATCCAGAAGCAATAGTTTTGAGCAAAACACTTTTCAAAATATTTGGACTGTTTCTAAATATTCTCATTGCACTAGAAATTTTAGAGAATATCACCGCTTATCTGCGAAAACATGTTATTCAACTTGAGTTAGTTGTTGTTACGTCTTTAATTGCCGTTGCCCGTAAAATCATTATTCTTGACCTGAAAACCACTTCTGGAAGCCAGGTTATTGGATTAGCAATTGCCATTATATCTCTATCAATTAGTTACTGGATTATACGGAGTACTAGCACAAGAAAACATTATTAATGAATAAGTTTGAGAAGATTATGACTAATTTTTTCCAATTTGAAGCCGATTTTGTGGATTATTTACGCTGTATTCCTATGCAAGTGCGAATGAAATTAGACACTTGCGGCATCAAACTTAAACTGAGCCACTGGCATCAGTTTAATCAACAAGAGCGTCAGCAACTGGTAGAGTTACCCTGCACTACGACCGAGTCAATCCAAAAGTATGGAGACTATGTTCAACAGCTAGTTATCAACTATACAGGAAAACCGGCTTCTAATTTACCGGTTGATCCCCAAGCTCCCTGGATGAATTCTCAGGTAATTCCAGCTACCGTGGCGGAAAAAGCTATGGAATTTGGAGTCGTAGTAACTACTCAACAGTGGGCAGCACTAACTCCGATCCAACGTTTTGCCCTGATTAAACTGACGCGCCCTAGTCATGAAAACAAAAACTTTTTACCAGCACTCAAGGAATTCCAATTAGTTGTTGTTGACAGTTAACCTACCCGATAAGGGAAGCATCAGGGGAACACCCTTTAAAAAACTCAGAGCAAGTCAAATATGCCGATTAAATCTCGATTAGCTTAACTGCTAGAAGTACCTACCTGATCTACCACGACCTGATCCCGACAAGACTGGTTTTGGGCTTTCTGTATTAGCTCTCGCATTTGATCAACATTATCTAAGGCTGAATTAAGCTGGCTTTGACGTAATTCTGATGATAGGTTAGACTGGTTAAGTAGGTTTTCTAGAATAGCTTGAATAGTGTTGAGCAGGATACACAGTTGATAATCTTGACTGGTACCCAAGTTACTTTTGGGATAGTTTAAAGCCTCACACTGTTGGGAATGATTTAATCCTTGACCCTCTATCCGTTGTGACAAAATCACTGTTAGTTCTCTGTTTTGGTCTTTGTTGGGTGGCTCTGATTGATGATTAAAACTATCTCCTGATAAAGCGATCGCATTTTCTGGAACCTCCCCAGACTGCTCACCAGGGGTAATCGCTTTGTGGGATTTGTTAACGGATTCTTTGGCTGGGTCTAATTGCTCAACGGTTTGCTGCAATGTCTCCACAATGCCATACATTTCCATTGGGTCAAACACTCGCAGCAGGGTGGTTTGGGTGACAATACCGATTCCTTGACCCCAATTCCAAGACACCACCAATCGCCGCACACGACGCTTTTGCATTTCCTGATGAGCTGTCCATAGAGAATCTTCAGGACTCAGCAGAAATAGAGGTGTACTCATGACATCCTGAGCCTGGACTTTAGACAAATTCAGCTTCAGAGACTGAAATTGGACAATATCCCGCTCTGTGACAATCCCCACTGGCATACAGCTATCCTCTCCATGGTCGGAGGTAATCACCACACAACTAACTCGGTGCTTATTCATGAGTCGGGCTAAACTCAATACTGAGACAGTTGGAAGGGCATTAACCACCTGGGGGGTCATCACTTCTGATACCCGCCGTAACTTGAGCAGATTAGCTGGTCGCAATACCTGGCGAATTCGCTCTGGTGAGACAACACCCACGAGCTGACCGTGATCATCGACAATTGGTAAGTGGCGAATCCGATACCGACGAAATATGAATAAGGCGGCAAAGATATCCCGACAAGCAGTTTGAGGAAACGTAATCACAGGCTGTGCCATGACCTCAGCTACTGTTACCTCTTCAAAGTTAATTCCATTAGCTGTTAGCCGGACAATATCCCGCTCAGTAAAGATTCCCAGCAACTGGTCTGAGTGCATTATCAAAACGCAGCTAGACCGTGGCTCACGAATGCTGAGCTGGTCTGACGGTGAGTCGAAATTGGGCAATGAACAACTTTTGCCTCGCTCCTTACTCATCAAAGCAATTATGTCTATTAGGAGAGTATCAGGAGCAACGATCAAAGGCTGATGGTCAATTGCCTCTTCTAGGGTTGGGGCGCAGATAAGTCGGTCGTTGAGTTGCATAGTTAATTTGATGGGTGAACTTCCTTGACCTACGACCGCCGCCAACCGCTACAAACTATGGCGCTGGTGTCATGGCGCTGGTGTCTTTACTGAGACTGCTCAGTCAAGGATTTTTATTTTGTCTTGCCAGCGGTTGCGCGATGAAGCGAACGCGCCCCGCGTGGCCTACGGCCTCAGCTTCCGCGCTTGAGCGAACGCATATCCATGAACTGCTTAACCATCAAGACAAAACCCATAAAGATACTGGTAACCTTGGGTTTTGTAGAGGGATGTTACGGACAAATCCCACAAATCCAGAAATAATATGCACATAACTTGTATAAAGGTATATAATAAATAGATGTTACAGCAAAATAATCTTTAATCCTTATATGACATAGCTTTTGGCTTTCAGAGGTTGCCAGGGATACTGGGACTTTAACCATTTGGGCTTAGGGGCAAATAATTAGGCATTGCTGACCTAGCTTGGCAATTGTCCGATGGGATTGTCCGATGGGATTGTCCGATCAGGTACCCTGGCTTATCTAACGTTCTGTTTAAGGTATTCTAACTACTTTACCAGCTTGGAGCTTACTGATTTACTTACTGATTTAAGTTCCCTTGACTGGGTTTTTGAGGCAAAGTAGACACCCTAGGGGTTCTACCGTATAGCCGGTCTAAAACCCGCTTAACCGAGATCCGTTTCCACTGCTGACCACGCTTGGTTGTATAGCCATGCTGATTGAGCCAGTTAGCGATTTGTTGTAATGACTTGCCCGATTTATGGTGACGGCGAATTAACTCAATTACATGCTGTTCTTGGGGATCATCCACCAACTCACCATTTAGGGCCCGTTGACCGAAGGCCGGTGAACCATAACCTGCATAGCCACCCATAGTTGCCTTCGCTTGTCTACCTTGGTTTAGCCTTTCGATCAGGCTATCCCATTCCAATTTCTCAGCAGCCATAACTTAATGCATCAAGCAACTTCATAACAACCATGGTAAACCAAACTATAGCCTTAGCCATCCTGGTTATTACAGCTATTACAACCGATTAACCGCCCTTCTTTATTAAAGGAAGATAAAAGGGGTAACCATGTTGAGTGTTATTGACTTTTTACCCTTTACCGTTGACTATTAGTTTGTGGTAGTTTTTCAAAATTTAAGGAATATATCATGAGTACAGTTGCTTACATCAAAGACAGTGAATTTAAGTCAGTTTTAACCTCTGAAGTTCCAGTCGTCGTTGATTTTACAGCCCCTTGGTGTGGGCCATGTCGTAAAATTGCTCCTTTAATGGATAAACTGGCTGAAGACTACAAAGATCGGGTTAAGGTCGTAAAAATCGATATTGATGCCGACAAAGCTACTGCCAAAAATTACAGTATTCGTAGTATTCCTGCTGTGCTGATTTTTAAGGGCGGTGAGGTGGTAGAAACTATTGTAGGAATTGCTCCCTATGATAAATTTACTGCCGCACTTGAACAGCAACTTTAGGTTTAATTAAAAACATAAAAATTAAAAAAAATTTCTGAATTATGAGTTTAATTATGACTTATTTCCTTCAAGCAATGACATCTAAATGAGGAGAATCGGCAATGGAGACAACTCAATCAGTCCGATGTCCCAACTGTGGTAATATGGCTCAACGTCACTACTTAATCGGTTCTCAAGCATCACATTATGCTTGTGCTGGAGACCAGGTCACCAAAACTGAATGCCCAGGTTGTGACTATTTAATGGTAATCTGTTCTGTGAGCGGTAATGTGATTGAAGCTTACGCACCAGGTAGACAAGTTATGGCTAATTCGGACAAATTTACCGAAGTAGTGCAGGGAGAAAGTCCTGCTCTTATAGAAGTAGGGATTAATCGCCGCAACAGGTTAGTGGCTAGTAGAAAATATCAATTAACTACTGTAGGGTAAAACAGGTAAGCTATCAGCTAATAGCTGATAGCTTATGGCAAAAGGGGACTGGGCTCTATATTTTTTATATGATTTCAATAATAGACAGTTGAAAGGCACAACAGCTGAAAGGCACAACAGCTTATCGAGTATACTGCTGAATTTTGGCTTGAGCTCTGGGATAGGCGGAGGTACCTTCAGGAATCTGTCTCAAATAATCCAAAGCCTTAGTGTAGTTGTTCAAAACAGCTTGATTATCAGCCATCTTTAATAGATAGTTAGCCCTAATTTCCTGCTTAGCGGTATAGTCAACAATTTTTTCCTGAGCCTTCGGATAGGCATCGGTATGTTTAGGAATTTTTTTCAAATATACCAATGCACCGGTAAAGTCTTGCTGAGCGGCTCGATTGTAAGCCTGCTGAAGAAGAAAGTTCGCTTTGATGTTTCGCTTTTGAGTGTACTCCGGAATTTTTTGTTGAATTGTAGCGTAGGCTTTTGTTCCTTTTGGGATTTGTTTAAATGTGTTGAGTGCACCAGTAAAGTCTCTATCGATAGCCTGGTTGTAAGCTTGCTCTAGTAACTGGTAAGCTTCCTGCTCAAGATTGGCTTGAGCTTGGCTGACCATAGGTTCTATTTGCTGTTGCCAGAAGACAATATTAGGAATCTGGCTAGCCTGCTCAACTACCTCTAACCACTTCTGTTGGTCAAAGGCGGTTTTGATCAGGGGGAATAGGGCTTTGGCATCTTGCCAATCCTTTTGCCACTGAGCGATCGCATTTTGAGCATCCTGATACTCTTCACTATCTTCCGGAATCGATTTTACCAGGTTCAGTGCTGCTTCTAAATCTCCTTCCTGGTACTTTTGCTCAGCCTGTGCTAGCTTAGTTTCTGCCTGGTTGGGAGTCTTGAGTAAAAAGTAGCCTCCAGCTACGACTAGTAAGGCTAGATATGTGGAAACTCCGATTGCGGTGAGATTAAGTCCACCAGCCCTTCTTTTAGGAATAGTAGGCACATAGGGAAAATCAGTTTCCTCTGTTTCCTCTGTTTCCTCTGTTTCCTCTGTTTGAAGAGTCTCTGGTTCAATTGGTTCAAGCAGAGTATCGTCAGTTTTTTCTTTGTAGGGGTTTGGGGATGTTGGTGGTGCTGGGGACATTGGTAAGTTTATAGATGGTTTAGAACTACTTAAGGAATGGAGTGCCTCCAAAACCTGATCAGCAGACTGGTAACGGTCTTTGAAGTAATAGCGCACCATCTGCTGAATAATGGCAGCGAAATCTTTAGTGACTGTGGCGTAGTCCTGCCAAAGGGCTTCTCCGGTTAATGGGTCTTCTTCTAGCTGTATGGGTTTGAGTCCTGTGAGTGCCTCAATGCCAATCATCCCTACAGCATATAGGTCACTACAGGGACGAGGTTTACCCAGAACCTGCTCTGTTGGTATATACCCGAATGCGCCCAAGGCCGCTATGGCACTAAATTGAACACCAACTAATGGTGTGCGCACCTGCTTAATACCGCTAAAGTCAGTTAAAACTAATTTGCTATCCTCTGATCGTCTGATTAGATTGTCTGGCTTGATATCACCATGAATCACCCCTTGGCGATGGACAAATGCCAAAATCTCTAAAACCTCTTGTAGCAGATTGATTACTCTGCTTTCACTCCAGGGTTGATTGAGTTCCTCACTCAGGGGTCGTCCAGGGATGAAATCTTGAACTATGTAGAAGCTATGGTCAATTTCTAGACAATCTAAAATTTGGGCAACTTGGTCATGCTGACAGATAATCTCCAAAATTTTAGTTTCACGATGAAATATATCTTTTGCAGCTTGCCAGGAGTCAGGGTCATCAGTAACAGGACGGAATTGTCTAACAATACATTCGGGATTTCTGGGTCGGTAAGTGTCTAGCGCAATACAAGTTTGACCCCAGCTCAAACGGTTAAGGATTTCAATAACTTGATAACGTCCATTGATTAACTGTTCTGGTCCTGCTCCTGGGCTAAACGCTAATCTAGACATACGCTTTTTACTAACCGCTTACGTTGATGTTTGCTGTAAAAGTGTTGATAGTGCTTCCATCGCAAGGAGAGCAATAGGCCGAAGGTGGCTAAGAATGGAAGAATGGAAGAATGGAAGAATAAAGTATTTCTGATCTCCGTGATCTGAGCTATCTCCCGTATCTGCCCGTCAGACTAGATACTATTGAGCACATTAAAAAGCCCTAGGGGGGGACACAGAGTAGAGACGGTAGCATTAGCCAATAGTTTCAGATCGGCCATCACGAATGCCTCAGATCCGTTAGACACTCCTCAAGAAAAGTCACACTTAATGTATTATTCAGGCATCAGCTACTCGATCCGGATGGTCAGAAACAAGCTCTGTGCAAAGGGCTGATGGGATAATGGATTAATGGGATAATGGGATAATGGGGTGATATATAGTATTATTTTTTCGATTTCATATTACTGTTGGCCTTTTTGCCTTTATGCTGGAGAAGGGGCGATAGTAAGACAAGCATGACGATTCATCAAAAACAATCAATCCAAATTGCTGTTGTTGGAGACATTCATCAACTGTGGGAAGCGGAAGATGCTATAGCTCTTGAGCAGTTGGGTGTGGATCTGGTCTTATTTGTCGGGGATTTCGGCAATGAGGCGGTGGATATAGTCCAGATGATTGCTGCTATTGACCTACCCAAGGCAGTGATTATGGGAAACCATGATGCTTGGTATACTGCCTCGGAATGGGGAAGGAAAAAGTCTCCTTATGACCATGAAGTAGAAGATAGGGTACAGCAACAGTTGGACTTACTGGGGTCAACCCATGTGGGTTATGGTTACCTTGACTTCCCAGATTTGAATCTCTCTGTAGTTGGTGCTCGCCCTTACAGTTGGGGTGGGCAAACTTGGCGCAATAAGAAGTTTTACAGGGAACAGTATGGAATTAATAGCTTTTCTGAATCAGTTGAGCGCATTCTAGCAGCAGTCCGTAGTGCGGCTTACGAAACGGTAATCTTAATCGGTCATAATGGTCCGACGGGACTAGGTGATCAAGCAGAAGCTCCCTGTGGTAAAGACTGGTATCCTGCTGGTGGTGATCATGGGGACCCGGATTTGGAAGATGCGATCGCAAAAACCTATTCCTTGGGTAAAAACATTCCCTTAGTCACCTTTGGTCATATGCACCACATCCTAAAGCACACCAAAGACCGACTACGAACCATGATTGTTACTAGTCCGGAAGGGACTGTATATTTAAATGCAGCCAGTGTCCCTCGAATTATCGAAACCGATACAGACCGATTGCGGAATTTTTCGATAGTGTCTCTCAAAGGCGGTATAGTGGATCAAGTCTCCCTGGTCTGGGTGGGTAAGGATTACTCAGTGGTATCTGAAGAATTGCTTTACCAGGCTTCTGAAGCGTTGCTGGTATAAAACAAAGTTTTTAACTGGCTAGAAATAGTCGCCATCCGAGCCCACGGATTGTTAATATAGATTTGCCTGGAGAGGTGGCAGAGTGGTCGATTGCACTCGACTTGAAATCGAGCGAGCCGAAAGGCTCCGGGAGTTCGAATCTCCCCCTCTCCGTTTTATATTTTATATTTGTTAACAGTTGAGACTTGAGGGTTGACGGTCAACCCTCAAATTTTTTTTCTTGATGCAAAGGGCGAGTCAGAAAGTAGGTTTAAGTTCATGTAGGGTGGGCAGTGCATCAGACAGATAATGAAGCTTGCAAAGCACGTTGGTAGGCACTGCCCACCCTACGATTCATGACAATGGTGCAAGATCTCAGTTCACGTAGGTTTAGTTTGCTCCATTGCCCATAAATCCCATTACTAGGCTGTCCGGAGCCAGGAAATGACTCAAATGATAAGCTCGCTCTTCAGTCTTGAGCAAGATTTTCTCATAGAGATAGCGGGTGGCTCGATCACCTAGGCTTTCTGCTTGAGCGGCTTGACTGCGTACTAACTGAATGATTGACTGCTCAGCTGCTAAGTCATGCTCTACCATCTGGCGAGAGTTGTAAACTCCATCAGATTCAGGAGTGAAGCAGCACAATTCAGCTAATTTGGCAAAAC
>NZ_JAAHHU010000610.1:0-2658 GCF_010672095.1 Moorena sp. SIO3I6
TGACCGATGCCAGTCGGTCAGCAAGCCAATTACTTCATTGTTGACGATGCGTTTGGTGGATCTCAACAAAATTTCCCTTGATGAAGCTACTCGCAGCTATGTCCCCAGCCTGCCCAATCATCATACCCATGAGGTCGGTCAACTTATGCGGCACCGTTCAGGCATTCGGCACTACAAGGGTAAGTACAAAGGGACTAATTGTGAAGTTCCAAATAATCCGGCTTGGAAAGACTCTAGCAACACCCAATATTCAAGTGCTACACAAGCGGCTACTTTATTCCAGAATGATCCGCTGATGCTTTCACCGGGTTCTAAGTATTGCTACAGCACCCATGCGTACACCGTGCTAGGGGCTGCTCTTGAAGGTGCTGCAAAGATGTCATTTCCAGCATTGGTCAACCGCGAACTGACCCAACGGTTGAATTTGCCGACGCTACGACCGGAATACCGCAATCAATCTAACCCTGAGCGCGCCAATATATACAAACTCTCCAATGGTAAGAGTGTGCTGTCCTCTCGTGACAACCTGAGTTGGAAATATCCCGGTGGTGGACTTGAGTCCTCTGCCATGGATCTGGCTCGTCTTGGGATGAAGGTCTTTGATGGATCGGTCATCTCAGCCCAGTCACTTAATACTCTCTGGCCGGGAAGTACGTTCTCCCATAATGGTGCCCAGAATGGCGCGAAGTCTTACTGGCGACTCTATTTCAATGACAAGACCGTGATTGCCGTCCTCTCCAATCAAAACAGGGGAAATCCTAAAGAGCTAACCAACACCCTCGGCAGCATTGTGAAGAATAACTAGGAAACCTGAGACTGTCGGTTGTGACATACTCCCACACTTACTCGCAAGAGAAGTGTGGGCTTCTCAGCGACTCCTGCTATTGCAATTGATAGTTTGAGTGTGGTGCTCTCATGTTTGCTATCTTTTAGGAGATTCATTGAGTAAGATAAGTGCAACGTGCTATGGCACTCAACAATTTTGGTTCGCTATAGCAAAAGAGAATGCAATAAAAGAACCTTACATCATTCATCCAGAGCAGGTGCTAAAAATACCCTCTAATCCAGCGGGTTAAGCATTTCTTATGCTAACGGATTTTGTGGTCATCCCGTTCTTGCGCACTTTCCCCCAAGCCACAAAATCCGTCTGTCAGTTCCTCTTCTTCGGGATGAATCGCCAGATAATCCCCCAGCCACTCACAACCTAGTTCCATCAAATCATCTAATTCTAAATCTAGGTTCCAAAGCTTGACTGTGCCATCCCTACTAGCAGAAGCCAGGAGTTTTCCATCTGCGCTAAAACTAACATCCTCTACCCGACCAAGATGACCTTCTAGAATTCTCAATAAAGAACCATCTTCCACACGCCAAAGTTTTACTGTGCGGTCAAAACTACCAGAAGCCAGCAATTTGCCATTGGGGCTGAAACGCAAACTTCTGATCCAAATGCCATGACCGGGAAGTTCCTTAACAATAGTACCATCTGAGTTATTCCACAGCTTAATTCCCCTATAGCCACCCCCAGAAGCTAACAATTTGCCATTGGGACTAATACTGATAGTGGCTAACCAACTGTCAATATTATCAAAAACGTTGACCATCCTACCATCTTCTACTTGCCAAAAGAGAATGCGACCATCAAAACTAGCAGTGGTAATATTTTGACCATCGGGGGTGAAACTCAAATCCCGAATGGAATTAAGATGACCTTTAAACGTTCGCAATAATTCCCCATCTTGCACGCGCCAGAGTTTGATGGTTCTGTCGTCACTACCGGAAGCTAAAATCCTACCATCGGAGCGAAAGGTAATACTTCTCACATTACTAGTATGACCAACTAAGGTGTATATTTCTTTACCATTGTCAACATCCCAAAGCTTTACCGTATCGTCTAAACTGGCAGAAGCAAGAAGCTTACCATCGGGACTGAATTTAACTCGCCAGACATCGTCGGTATGACCTGTCAGGGTTTTGTTTAAACTGCCATCTGAGGTGTTCCACAGTTTTATTGTATGGTCATCGTGACCCGAAGCTAGTAATTGATTATCAGGACTAATAGTTACTCTCCATACTCTGGTGCTACCAAAACCAAAACGTTTGGGTTCAAGGCCATCTATATTCCAGAGAGTGATTGTACTAGGGTAGCTACCAGAAACAAGTATTTTTTGATTATTCGGGTGGAAACTTACGGTGGTAACACGACCTTGTGGACCAACAAAGGTTTGGGGTTCCGCCTCCAAGTTTTCCAGATTCCAAAATTTGACTTTACCATCGTCAGCACCAGAGACTAACAGCTTACCATCTTGACTAAAATTGACTCCCCAAGTTGTTCCTTTGTGTCCCTTAAGAGTAGTGATTTCTGTGCCATATTCTAGATTCCAGAGTTTGATTGTAGTGTCTGCACTGCTAGAGGCAAGGGTTTTACCATCCGCAGTAAAATCAACGTTTCTGACAGCGGATTTATGACCTTTGAGGGTTCTAATTAAGCTACTATCTTCTACATTCCAAAGCTTAATGGTTTTATCTGAACTAGTGGAAGCTAGTATGGTTCCATCAGGACTAAATTTGACAGAGGTAACCCAGGAATTATGAGCCCGAATACGGGTTACTAGGGCTTTTGTTTCTACATCCCAAAACTTAACCCAACCCCTAGAATCA
>NZ_JAAHHU010000611.1:0-2657 GCF_010672095.1 Moorena sp. SIO3I6
AGTGCGGCTTGTTCCTAGTAGGAGCTTCCTGAAAAAGGAAGGGTATGACTAGGGGGAATCGCGGGTAATAACCCAAAATTCCTAACTATCTGATGGATGGTGGTGAAAGTCCACCCCTTTAGGAGAGAAGTGAATCCCTATCTGGCCACACCGAAATGGACGGCATTCCATTAGAGTGAAGCTGGCAACAGGGCGGAATCAGAGGTAAATCAGATGTGCCACTCTGCCGCTAATGGGGAGGTGACAAGGGTAACAGTAGCAAAAGTCCTGAAAAAGTGTCTTACCCCGAAGCCGCAATCTGACTAGTACATGCGAGACTTCATCCTTTCATTCTCACAGCGTTATTTCAAGGACAGCTGTAATCTCCGAGAAAAGGATAGGCAAAATGGTTAGAAGTTACCGCAAGAATAGTGGAGCCTTTATAGTTAGTCGGCTATGGGTAAAAGGGTTAAAAATTTTGTAGTAAGGCTCCACTATTCTAAGGTTTCATCTCCGGACTGCCCTAAATCACCAAAACAATCTAACAGATGGAACAAGTAAAAACGACAGCAATAGGTCTGGGTAACGGTCGAAACCCCAGTAAGCAACTGCCTTGCCGAATCCCTACTGTCGGGTAAGATGCCATCAGAAACTGGTGGCGGGTATCAAGATAAACAAATCAAAGGAGAGCATGGGTAGACACATGTCAAATAGATATAGTGACCTCTGGAAAAGGATAAACTGGAAACAGTATAAAAAGAACCTATTCCGCCTACAAAGACGAGTTTATAAAGCAGTTCAAGCTGGAGACTTAAGAAAAGCTCGGTCTCTACAAAAACTGATAATTAAATCCCGCTCAGCACAACTATTGGCAATCCAACAAGTAACACAACTCAATCAAGGAAAAAGAACTGCCGGAGTAGATGGGAAAGCCTCCTTAACCTACAAAGAAAGGTTCGAGGTACTTAAAAGACTAGGCTCCAGTGCGGAAAATTGGACGCACCAAGGCTTACGGGAAATCCCAATAGCCAAGAAGAATGGGGGTACGAGAATGTTGAAAGTACCAACAATCCAAGATAGAGCATGGCAATGTCTAGCAAAATACGCTCTAGAACCAGCTCACGAAGCTACGTTCAGTGCCTTCAGTTACGGATTCAGGACAGGCCGATGTGCCCAAGACGCACAAAAAATACTATTCCTAAACCTGAAATCAGACCGAAACGGCATCAACAAAAGAGTAATAGAACTAGACATCAAGAAATGTTTTGACCGCATCTCCCACGACTCCATCATGGATAGATTGCTAGCACCTGCGGGTCTGAAGATAGGGATATTCAGATGTCTAAAAGCAGGCATCAATCCGGAATTCCCGGAGCAAGGAACGCCCCAAGGAGGCGTGGTCAGCCCACTTCTCGCCAATATTGCACTTAACGGAATAGAGGAAATAAACCCCAGAATCAGAGGCATTAGATATGCAGATGACATGGTGTTTATACTCAAGCCAAAAGACAATGCTGACAAAGTACTTCAAAAAGTTAAGGAATTCCTGGCAGAAAGAGGTATGGAAATCAGTGAAGAAAAGACCAAGCTAACCAAAACGACAGACGGCTTCGACTTCCTGGGGTGGAACTTCCGCGTCCAGAAAAACGGAAAATTTCGGTCTACTCCCTCAGTGGAAAACCACCGGAACATACGTGAGAAGATAAAAGCCGTAGTCAACAACTCGAACTATGGGGCTAAAGTAAAGGCAGAAAAATTAGCATCTAAGGTACGTGGATGGAGGAATTATCATAAAAGCTGCGATATGAGCGGAACACGTGATAGTCTCTGGCATATGAAACAAACCGCACATCGTAAATTCCGAAAGGAAAAGAAGATAAACCGGTATCAAGCCAACGACTTATGTGAAAAAGCCTTTCCAGCAGTTGGATATGAACAAAATCAGCACGTAAATGTCAAAGGGACTAAGTCTCCCTATGACGGAGACCTAGTCTACTGGAGCGGAAGAAATTCCAAACTATATGACAATGTTACAGCAAAAGCCTTGAAAAAACAGAACCATTCCTGTGGATACTGCAAGATGAAATTCATCGGTGAAGAGAGAGTACACCTCCATCACAGCGATGGAAACCATGACAACTGGAAAATGAACAACCTAATGGCGGTTCACCAAAGCTGTCACCAGCAAATCCACTGGAGCCAAAAAGATACTTAGGAGCCGTGTGAGGGGAAACTTTCACGCACGGTTCTGGAGCGGAGGTGCCCCGGATAATACCGGGCATCGACCGTAATTGTAGCAAATGGGACTTCTCAGACAACCTCTAAGAGTGAAAGGCTTTTTAGGGAGTCTGTAGTCTGTAGGATGGGCATTGCCTGGGCAAATCCGATACTTGTCACCATCAGCTAACCGTAAGTGATAGGTTAAAACAGAAGCCATCATTCTCCCGATTGACACTTGAAACCCCACTCTAGTTACTGGCAACTGCGACCTTACCTTCGTTCCCAACGCTTAACTCTTGCTCAGACATTGGTTTGTACATTAGTATTCACTGTCTGCTGGCCCCTACTCCTTTGGCTATCTGAGCCCTTTTTTGATGTGGTCGGACAGGGAAAACTGGTCAGGAGTCTTCAGCTAGCTGGGTTAGCTGCTGTTGTGTTTCTGACCCAGAAAATAGCGC
>NZ_JAAHHU010000612.1:0-2656 GCF_010672095.1 Moorena sp. SIO3I6
TCTAGTGGGGAAAAGATAGATGCACAGATTACTGATGGCATTGACACGGTCTTGACTCTTTATCATAACCAACTCAAACATGGCGTAGACGTCTACAGAAACTATGACGATTCTTTGCCAGTTATCGGGTGCTATCCTGATGAACTCAATCAAGTCTGGACGAATCTGATTCACAATGCCCTGCAAGCCATGGAGAACAAGGGGACTTTAACCATTAACGTCAGGCAGCAAGATGACCAAATCAAAGTCAGCATTACTGACACTGGCAAGGGGATTCCTCCTGAAATTCAGCCGAAAATATTTCAGCCGTTCTTTACCACGAAACCCGCTGGAGAAGGCAGTGGTTTGGGATTAGATATTGTTAGGAAAATTGTAGAGAAACATCACGGACACATGGAGGTGGATTCCGTACCTGGTGAAACTACCTTTACAGTTTCCCTACCAATTCAGCAGCCACAGTCGTAGCTTTCGGAGGTAGATTGAGATGATCAACCTGAAACTGTTATTTGGACAGGATTCCTGGGGAACTTTATAAGTGTAGCTAGTTATAAGTGTAGCTAGTTATAAGTGTAGCTAGTTATAAGTGTAGCTACTTGATAAACAATTGTCTGAGGCAATAAAACCCAGTCTAGGCAAGAGCGGGGAGTGTCAAAACTGTGGCTAGTTGCAGTCCATGTCATTAAATCATCCATAGTAACCAATAATGATTACACTCCCAGGCTATCGGCTCACTGAGGGAATTTACTAAGCGCCTTAGAACTCTAGTTTATCAAGGGGTTTGTGAGGCTGACCAAAAACTTTTCATCTTTGATCAAGACCGTAAGATTACTTATGCGATTAGCCCGAAGGGCGTTGGCTAGCGAACGCGACCTTGCCTACTCAACCCATCTCGACCGTTTCTCTGACTATTGATAGCCATTTTTCAAAGTAGGACTACAGATGCAGATGGGGAAATCGGGAGATCGCCAGATCGGGAGATGGCCAGATGAAATTGATCTGTAGCCGTAATCGGCCAGAATTGGTATGAATTCAATGAGGGAACTAGTCATGTCTGACGCCGTAATTTTATGTGTTGATGATGAAATATCGATTTTGAAAAGCTTGGAGATGGAACTTCAAGCAGCTTTTGAAGATAAGTATCTCTATGAATTTGCTGAAAGTGCTGATGAAGCTTTGGAAATCATTGATGAACTCTATGAGAATGGAGAACAAATTCTGATTATTGTCTCCGATTGGTTAATGCCAGGAATGAAAGGGGATCAATTTCTGATTAATGTCCATCACAAATATCCCGATATTATTAAAGTGATGCTAACGGGACAAGCTGATGAGGAAGCGGTTGAACGGGCGAAACAATATGCTAACTTATATCGATGTTTACATAAACCCTGGAATACTCGGGAATTAATTTTAACAATTCAGGATGCTTTAGTCGAATTATGAATCGAACTGCCATTATCTGTGTTGATGACGAACAAACCATCCTAGATAGCCTGAAAATAGAGCTAGAAACTAGTTTGGGAGATAACTATCTGATTGAAATGACCCAAGGTGGGGAAGAAGCGTTAGAAGTATTCGAAGAATTAGTAGAGGATGACTATGAAGTTGCCCTGGTTATTTCTGATTACATCATGCCCAATCTGAAAGGGGATGAATTACTCAAACGCATTCATACTATTTCACCCAAAACCCTCAAAATTATGTTGACTGGGCAAGCGGATTTGGAAGCGGTGGGAAATGTGATTAACTATGCTAAATTATATCGTTATATCCCTAAGCCTTGGCAGGCTGACGACCTCAGAATTACTGTAAAAGAGGCATTGTATAGTTATTCTCAGGATAAGGCGCTAGCTGAAAAAAATGCTCAACTCCAGACAATGAATCAAGCGCTAGAAAAATCCAACCGCGAACAAGCTGATTTAATTTCCCAACTCCATGAAAATGAGAATCGCTTGAGGCAGTTCTTAGAAGCCATGCCTGTGGGAGTATGTGTAACTGATGCCAAGGGTAAGCCTTATTTGATCAATAAAGCTGGACAGCAGATTTCAGACAGAGCTATCATAGAGTCAGCTAAAAAGTCACAGTTACAAGACACTTATCAGATTTATCTCGCTGGAACTGAGCAACTTTACCCGAAAGCACAGAATCCGATTTTGAGGGCGTTGCAGGGGGAGAGTGTGGCAGTTGACGATATGGAAATACGCCAACGGGATAAGATGATTCCTGTAGAAGCTTGGGGTACACCGATCTATGATCAAGAGCGAAATGTGGCTTATGCGATCGCAGCCTTTCAAGACATCACCGAACGTAAACGAGCCGAAGCCGAGCGGGAGCGATTACTGGCGGAACTCTCTCAACTGAATCAGGATTTGCAGCAAGCCAATGGGCAACTAGAAGACTATTCCCACAACCTAGAAGAGAAAGTAGAACAAAGAACCGTCGAATTAAAAGCTGCTCAACAGCAGATTGTTGTCCAAGAAAAACTTGCCTCCCTCGGGGCGTTAACCGCAGGTATTGCCCATGAGCTCAGAAATCCTCTCAACTTTGTTAACAACTATGCTGAAGGTTCGGTTGAGCTGGTGGAGGAAGCGATTGAAGAACTTGACAACCAATCTGAACATCTCGATCCAGACGCTCTAGACTATCTCAAAGAGAT
>NZ_JAAHHU010000613.1:0-2654 GCF_010672095.1 Moorena sp. SIO3I6
CATAAGTATGATCAAGGCTATCTAGCATTTATCAAATAGATGATATACACATTTTTTAGATTTAAATTAATAGAAAAAAAAAAGGAATTAGTGGGATTTTTTTTTTACAACCATAAAAATTGGTTAATTTTAGGTTAAGCCCTAATTATAAACTACACCTTCACAACTCTAAATCCGGATTTTTTGACAAGTTAACAGCTACTGAATTTAGAAAGACCTACCACTAGTTTGTGAATTACTCTCAACTTAAAAAAGCATAAAATTATTTCCAGACAAATTTTCCAGACAACACTTAACAATAGCGAAACAACCGGACATGATCTAATATCATGTCCGCTTAATTACTTACCAACCCAAATAGTCCCTGAATTTTTGGTAATGGGTAATAGGGAATTGGTAATTGTCAACTACTTTGTCTTGATGCAGTCGCTCATGGGGGAAACCCCCGCGTGAAGGCGCTGCCTCCCCAAGACCGCGCTGCATCGCTTTAGCAATTAAGCACTCGGAGATAATTTTTTTTAATTGTGTTAAGAAACTTAACGCTGCTCAAACCCTGTATTGATGCATCACTTTCTGTTCCCTGTTCCCTTGTCCGAAGTTCCCTGGTGTTAACAGTCAACTTTAATGGTTTCAGACTACTTACCAATTACCCGGGAAGGGATCTGATAATTAGTAAACGGAATAAAATATAAGTTATTAATATTTTGGACTTTAATAGTCTTGGTAAAAAAACGCAGCACGATATTGATGGGAAGCATCATTCCAATCAAGATGATATTGGTAACTAGTAGATAGGGATTGTTTGGTATCCCACATTCCGCACTTGAAAGTGTAGTTTGGAAGCTACTGCATCCTGCTACGGGAACACAAACAACGAGAACAGCTTAAGTGAGAACACCTTCAGTATTTCTCATCAACAATATCGCCAGCATCCCCAGAGTATAGATACTAAAATCTAAATACTACACCAAATATTACAAACTGACGTGGGGACTATCGCCTCACAGTCTATCCCTCTGAATCTGATTCCTGACTCCCAGAGCCACTGCATCTAGACCGTGATACACCCATGATTTTGCACCCAAAACCTATATTTGCAAATGTGACCTCGGAATGTCAATAAAAAGCTGTAGCCAATGTCCAGAGTATTTGGCTACATCGTGGCACCTATCTGCTGGGCATTTAGCCCACTAATCTACCGCTTTATTGAGACTATTATCAATTAACCCGAAATTTTACGGCAAAATTTGCCCAAAAATTATTTCAAGAATATTATTATACTAAATTTATCTATATTGTCAAGTGTTCAATGTAACTAATTGACGATCCGGCCACCTAAATATCCATTCTGTGCCATACTGGAATAAAGCTAAGTAGTCGGACAAAAGTAAATTTAACTGTTGAAATAGGGAGCAGGGAGCAGGGAGCATAGGGACTTTTGGCAACTTTACAAAAGTTAATAAAGTAAGGTTTATTTTTTTCCAGCTACTAACCTGATCAGATCAGGTTAGTGAGCCCTAAAAGCCTGTGTGACACTTAACTATAGAATTTCCATTTGAGTTGTAAACCTAATTGCTTAGGGAAAGCCAAGAGGCAATACTCAAGAAGCAAGAGCTAATAAAGTATATAAAGATTTTTGGTAATCGAAAAAATTTTAATACTTGTTTACAATTCATTGGGACATTCTATAGCAGTTATCAATTGGGTGAGGTACTTTCGTCCTGGGTTTTAGGGAGTAGGGACTAGGAATCCCCGCGCGCAAGAGGGTAAGAAAATTGAATCTACCTTATCGGTATGATCAACACTCTATATTCCTTATAGAACCCATTTGAGATCTCAGAGCTGATTTGTAAACTCGCACTCAACCTTGTAGGATAAAGTTTGCTTCAAAAAAGTACATTTGAAGTAACTGCTCACCGCAAGTGAGCAATTCTATTGAGAAAAAGACAATCCCCTAGTGGATAGCTGCTCCTTTGGTACACAGTGTGTCAGTTCCAGCAAGATTCCACAACCCGAATTGGAAGGCTCGGATCAACAACATACACTCGCGAGATTGAGAATTGGGCGGTGGCCAATGGCTGGCTTGAGTGCGAGGAATGGGCGTTTTGTCTTTTGAATGATGTATATTAAAAGCTATGACTATGACTTACGCACTGACCGGCAACTCCCTAATGGCCATAGCCCTTGAGCAGATGGCAAATACAGTGCTGCGAATTTATGAATGGCTAATCGAGCAAGAGCAACAACTGGTCAAAAAGCAAAGTCTGATTGAGGCGCAACAACGCCAAATCTCCGCACAGCAACAGGAGATTGAACAACTAAAAGATTCTCTTGAGAAGCTCAAAAACCGTGACTCTCAAAACAGTTCCGTTCCTCCTTCATCGGATCAACTGAAAAAGCCCAGCGACAAAAAGAAACGGAGAAAAGGAAAAAAACGTGGTCCATAGTACAATCATCCCGGGAAAACCCGCAATGGATTTGGTACTCCCGATCGAGTAATCACTTTGGAGCTGGAAAACTGTCTGGTCTGTGGAAGTTCTTTAGAGTCACTCAAAGGAGCAAAGCGAGAAAGTCCAGCAGGTAGCTGAAGTCGTTGAGCAACCAGTAGAAATCAGAGAATATCGCCGCCCCTTGTATAAATGCCCAAATTGTAG
>NZ_JAAHHU010000614.1:0-2653 GCF_010672095.1 Moorena sp. SIO3I6
TCAGTTCAGTTTATCAGCAGGTGTGGCAAGTGCTGCATCGACATCAGTTGTTGGAAAATGCCTATGTGGTAGAACGAGCAACTCTACCGGAGCAGGTGATTTATCGTAATTTATGCGATCGCCCTAATCTGGCATTACCCTATTTTTCTCTGCTAATTGTTAAGGTAAACCAATAGATAGCAAACCAATAGATAGCAATGTTTCAGCCATCGATGTAGTTGTTATAGCTAGCCCCAGCACGATCGCTCTTATAAAATTCTAAACGCTGAAAACCCCGTGTCTTTAGACCGGGGATGAAAGCGAATAGCGGCTTGACGCGCCGTGAGAAAAATATTCCTAAATAATCCGAAAGTTTAGTCTGGGTGTTGTAAAATAAAGTAAAGGAAAGTTGAGGTCGAAACTGGTGATCGTTTTAGAATTCAAGGCAAAGGGGAAAAGGCATCAATACTCCGCTATTGATGAGGCAATCCGGACAGTTAAGTTCATACGCAACAGCTGTCTCAGGTACTGGATGGACAACAAAGGGGCTAATAAATTCGACCTCAACAAATACAGCGCCGTCCTTGCCAAAAACTTTCCTTTTGCCAATGAGTTGAACTCTACTGCTCGGCAATCTAGTGCTGAGAGAGCATGGTCATCAATCGTTCGTTTCTTTGACAACTGCAAGAAAAAAGTACCCGGAAAGAAAGGTTTTCCTAAGTTCCAAAAAAACTGTCGCTCAGTGGAGTACAAACAGTCTGGGTGGCAGTTTTCCCCTGACAAGAAGTCAATTACGTTTAGTGATAAAAAGGGGATTGGAAAGCTCAAGTTGAAGGGAACGTGGGAATTGTGGCGTTTTGATAAGAAGCAAATAAAGCGAGTTCGGATAGTCCGCCGGGCTGATGGCTACTATGTCCAGTTTTGTGTTTCAGCTGATATTAAAGAAGAATTAGATCCGACTGGTACAGCCATTGGGTTAGATGTCGGGCTAAAAGACTTCTATACTGATTCCACTGGAAAGACTGAACCCAATCCTCGTTTTTACAGAACAGTAGAAAAACGTCTTAAATTCCATCAACGCCGGGTTTCTCGAAAAAAGAAAGGCTCTGCTAACCGGAAGAAAGCTATTAATAGGCTAGGTAGGACACACCTTAAGATAAGTAGGCAGCGTGAAGAACATGCCAAGAGACTGGCTCGTTGCGTAATCCGGTCTAACGACCTGGTCGCCTACGAAGACTTGAGAGTTAAAAATCTAGTAAAAAATCCTTGTCTTGCCAAATCTATTAATGACGCAGGTTGGTATCAATTCAGGAAATGGATGGAACATTTTGGAACTAAATTTGGAAAAGTAACTGTCGCAGTTAATCCCGCCTATACTAGCCAAAACTGTTCCGGATGCGGCGAAATAGTTAAAAAGTCTCTATCGACTAGGACTCACATCTGTAAGTGTGGATGTCAGCTAGATAGGGATCACAACGCCGCAATCAACATCCTTAAAAGAGCTTTGAGTACGGTGGGGCACACCGGAACTTGGGTCACAGACCTAAACGCTTTAGGAGATTTGGCCTCTACTGTTCTTGGTTCCGGCCAGGTTCAGCAAGTCGAGTCGTTGATTAAAGAATCCCCGCGTCTAATGACCGGGGAGTGTCAATAGCAACTATGGAAATACGTCAAGAATAACTGCCATGTCTGATGCTTCTTTAATTAAAAACATCCCAGAAATGCTGAGTCACCCCCTAGTGATTTCTATTACCGCTTCTCTGGGGGTTCATATGCTAATCGTACCGATATTAGGTGATTTGTTGAAGAATCAAAAGCCTAAGGGAGACTCAATGGTGCAAGTGTTGGAGTTAAGCCCTCAACAACTGAGCCGTGTGCCCAAGTCTGCTGCACCACCACTGACCCTGCCAGCTCTACCTAATGCCAAGACTCCGGCAAAGCCCTCCATCCCTTCGTTATTTAATCCTTTCCCACCCCCTCCACCACCGCTACCTTCAATACCTCCTCTCAAGCCCCTGAAAAAAATTCCCACACCCCCACCTCTGAGATCCCTACCGATAAAACCCTTACCCACAATTGGTAAGTATCCTTTACCACTGCTAAATCGCAAAAGACCAATTATCACCAGAGGGTCTTTCCCGATCCAGCTACCACCAAAACCCAGGACACCACTACCAGCCCCACCACCGCGACCTCAGTTCAAATTCGATACAGAGTCTTTGAATCCAGGTTCCTTCCAGACCGGTTCCTTGCCAGTATTTGGGAATTCTAGCAACCAGATTCCTGACCCATTAGAGGTTCCTAACCAACAGCCACCGGTATCGGTTACTCCACCTCCTCCACCACCACAATTTTCCATCACCCCTCCTCCTTCTGAGCCTACTAAACCAGTACCTTCTAGTGCTGTTGCGATCGCACGACAACGTGAGCAAAATTTAGTAGCTCAAGTGCGGATGCGGCGGAAGCAACTGAAAAAAGATGTAACCAATACCACTGATGAGGAAGCTAGGAAAAACCTGGTAGAATGGATGGCTTTGGTAAAGGATACCTTACCCAAAAAGGAAGTCATACCAGAAGCAATAACAGTTAGTGCTACTTATCCGAAAGACGCTTGTATTAAGAAACTAGAAGGCACAACAGTCTTCGGAATTTTAGTAGGTGCTGATGGTGAAGT
>NZ_JAAHHU010000615.1:0-2651 GCF_010672095.1 Moorena sp. SIO3I6
CCACCTTTGAAACTTGGCTCAAGACAACTAGCGCTCAAGAGCTTGACAATAACTGCTTGCTGATTCGCACTGCCAATCCCTTTTCCAGAAATTGGTTGCAGAAGTATTACGTTAAAACAATTGCTGATGTCGTGGAAGATATTTTAGGTCAACCAGTGGAAATTCACTTCACAACAGCTACAGGAGAAAATAACTCAATGACTGGTGATGTTGACTTTTCCTGGTCATTTCCCGTAGCCACTAATCATTCCCAAAATACCTTTAAAAACCAGCCAAGACGGTCTAAGTTAAATCCTAAGCATGTTTTCTCTCGGTTTGTGGTTGGTCCTAATAATCGCATGGCTCATGCTGCATCTTTGGCGGTAGGGGAGTATCCAGGACGGGAGTTTAACCCTCTGTTTCTTTGTGGTGGTGTTGGTTTAGGCAAAACTCACTTAATGCAGGCAATTGGTCATTACCGCTTGGAGAATAACCCAGACTCTAAAATTTTTTATGTTTCTACTGAGCAGTTCACTAATGATTTAATTTCTGCTATTCGCGAGGATAGTCTCCAGAGCTTTCGAGAACATTATCGGACAGCTGAGGTACTTTTGGTAGATGATATTCAGTTTCTTGAAGGTAAGGAATATACTCAGGAAGAGTTTTTCCACACCTTCAATACTTTGCACGAAGCTGGTAAACAAATTGTCTTGGCATCAGACCGTCCTCCTCATCAGATTAATAGCTTGGAAGAACGCCTTTGTTCGCGCTTTTCTATGGGTTTAATCGCTGATATTCAGCCACCGGATTTAGAAACCAGAATGGCTATCTTGCAAAAAAAGGCAGAGGACGAAAATATACGTTTATCCCACGACGTAGTTGAGTATATTGCTGCTAGCTATACCTCTAACATTAGAGAATTAGAGGGAGCTTTAATTAGGGCGGTAACTTATGTATCGATTGCGGGTTTAGCGATGAATGTGGAAAATATTGCACCGATTTTGAACCCACCGACCAAGAAGATTAAGACTTCTCCTGAAGTGATTTTAAGTACTATATCCGATACGTTTAATCTTTCAGTGGAAGACTTAAAAAGTAGCTCTCGGAGGCGAGAAATTAGTTCGGCTAGGCAAATTGGGATGTATCTGATGAGGCAGCATACAGAATTGAGCCTACCCCGAATTGGGGAAGAATTTGGTGGCAAAGACCACACGACAGTTATGTACAGTTGCGATAAAATTGCTCAGCTGCGGGAAAAAGATGATGAGTTAGCTCAGAAACTTTCTCAGTTAAGCGATCGCATAAATCTGACAGCCAGGAGTCAAAACCAAAAATAAAGCTTGTTTATAGCAATTATCAGCGACGTTTGAGGTACTTTTGTCCTGGCGTTTAGGGAGCAGGGAGTAGGGAATCGGGAATCGGGAATCGGGAATCGGGAATCGGGAATCGGGAACAGGGAAAAATACTCTGTACCTGATTAGGCTAGAAAGCGATATTTTAATTAACGTTTTTTAATTAACGTTTGTTAATTAACGGCTTGAGCTTGATGCTATGATCGAGTTTACTGCTATAATATATAGCTTCTGAGTATAAATGCTCTGTGGAAAAATCACCGAATTTTTCCACAACTTTTTCCACAAATGGATTACTAGGCCAATTAGTATAGCGCTATTGTTTTTGAGTAAGTTATCAGCCTATGGGCTACGCGCTGCATCGCTACTTGAGGTGCTATTAGCTGACTGCTGACCACTGACCAGTGACCGCTGACCACTGACCAGTGACTGGTGACCACTGACCACTGACCGCTGACCACTGACCGCTGACTACTGACCGCTGACCACTGACCGCTGACCACTGACCGCTGAATGCTTACGTTTTTGAGGTGGTTTTGTACAAAAATTAGTAATCGAGTGCTATATTTTTGTCCTAAAGTAAGCCCCATTACGAAACCAATCATGAAACTGGTTTGCAGTCAAAGTGACCTCAATACAAACCTTTCACTAGTGAGCCGGGTAGTCCCTTCTCGCCCTACTCATCCTGTGCTGGGTAATGTTTTGTTAGAAGCAGACCAAAAAAATCAGCGGGTGCTACTAACTGCTTTCGACCTTAGCGTGGGTATCCAGACTAGCTTTAAGGCTGACGTTGATACAGGAGGGGAAATTACCCTGCCAGCCAAACTGCTCAATGATATTGTCTCCCGTCTACCTTCAGGGGAAATTACTCTAGAGGATGATGGTAAAGGTACAGACAGTGATAGCCTGATTGTGACCTTAACCTCAGCTACTGGACGTTATCAGGTTCGAGGAATGAGTTCTGAGGAATTCCCGGAACTGCCGGAAGTTAACGCATCCGTTGCGGTTCATCTTCCTGTAGAAGTCTTAAAGATTGGATTGCAGGGTTCTTTATTTGCCACCAGTTCTGATGAAACTAAGCAAGTGCTGACGGGGGTTCACCTTACTGTAAAGTCGGACAACTTGGAATTTGCTGCTACCGACGGTCACCGACTAGCAGTTGTGGAAACTAATCGGAGAATACAGGAAAGTGCCACGACTAAAGCTACTCAAGAATTGGATGATCATGATTTCCCCCTAGAATTTACTTTACCAGCTAGAGCGTTACGGGAGTTGGAGCGGATAGTATCTAAGGCTGAAGCTCAGGATACCATTGCGATA